>JASLDQ010000232.1 GCA_030151505.1 Chromobacteriaceae bacterium | reverse complement strand
GCCGGCAGGTGGATGGAATCGAGCAGCGGGGTTTTCGACATCGGGAATTCTTTTAGAACGAGCGGGCGACGATGTAGTCGGCGAGGGCGCGCAGGCGTTGGGCACGGTCGCCGAAGGGGACGAGGGCGTCGAAGGCATCGTCGCGCAGCGAGCGGGCGTAGTCCTTGGCTTCGCGCAGGCCCATCAGGCTGACGTAGGTTGGCTTGTCATTGGCGGCGTCCTTGCCGGCGGTCTTGCCGAGCGTGGCCGAATCGGCTTCGCAATCGAGCACGTCGTCGACCACCTGGAAGGCGAGGCCGATGCGCTTGGCAAAGCGGTCGAGCCGGTCGTGGGCATCGGCGTCGAGCGGCTCGCCGGCCATCCCGCCCAGCAGCACCGCCACGCGGATCAGCGCGCCGGTCTTGAGGCAGTGCATGTATTCGAGTTCGGTCTGGTCCAGCGCCTGCCCGACCGAGGCGAGGTCGATCGCCTGGCCGCCGGCCATGCCGGCGTGGCCGGCAGCGTGAGCCAGGAGCTTGAGCATGGCGACCTGGGTGGGGGCGGCCACCCCCAGCGAGGGATCGGCCAGCACGTCGAAGGCCAGCGTCTGCAGGGCGTCGCCGGCCAGCAGGGCGGCGGCTTCGCCATAGGCGACGTGGCAGGTCGGCTTGCCGCGGCGAAGCACGTCGTCGTCCATGCAGGGCAGGTCGTCATGCACCAGCGAGTAGACGTGGATCAGTTCGATCGCCGCCGCGATGCGCTGCAGGCTGGCGCTGGAGGCGCCGACCAGTTCGCCGGCCGCACAGGCCAGGAGCGGCCGGATGCGCTTGCCGCCGCCGAGTGCGGCGTAGCGCATGGCCTGGTTCAGCATCTGCGGCGTGTGTTCGGCGGCCGGCAGCACGCGGTCCAGCGTGGCTTCGACGTCCTGCTGGATGGCGGTCATCCATTGCACAAAACCCGTGTCACTCATCGTCCGGCTCCAGTGTCTTGAGTTCGCCGTTTTCCAGCACCTTGAGCTGCTGCTCGGCATCGGCGAGCTTGTCCTGGCAGAACTTCACCAGCTCGTTGCCTTGCTTGTAGGCCTCGAGTGCGGCCTCGAGCGGCAGTTCGCCGGCTTCCAGATCGCGTATCAGCGCGTCCAGCCTGGCGACGGCGTCTTCAAAACTGGCAGGGGGCTTGGCGGGTTTCGGCATGATGGCTGTCGGGAAAAAAACCGCACGATTGTAGCGGCAACGGCACTGCGCCGTAAAACGCAGTGCCGTTGTGTTTGTCTGCAAAACGCCAGCCGGCGGTGCCAGTAGGCGCCGGCGTGCCCGGTCCGGGCGGGCGCAGGCCGTCTAGTGGCCGGCCTTGCGGTCGCGCGAGGTCAAGAGCGACAGGATGATCGAGGTCGCGATGATGGCGAACACGGCCGCCAGCGAGACCACCACCGGGATTTTGTAGACTTCCAGCAGCAGCATCTTGGTGCCGATGAAGGCCAGCACCACCGCCAGACCGTACTTGATCAGGTGGAAGCGGTCGGCCACGTCGGCCAGCAGGAAGTACATCGCGCGCAGGCCGAGGATGGCGAAGATGTTGGACGTCATCACCACGAACGGGTCCTGGGTGACGGCGAAGATGGCCGGGATGCTGTCGACCGCGAAGATCAGGTCGGTGGCCTCGATCATCACCAGCACGAGGAACATGGGCGTGGCCCAGCGGATGCCGCCGATGCGCACGAAGAATTTCTCGCCGTGGAACGTGTCGGTGATGCGCATGTGGCCGCGAACCCACTTGATCAGGCGGTTGTCGCCCAGATCGGTTTCCTGTTCCTTTTCCGGCATCATCATCTTGATGCCGGTGAAGACGAGGAAGGCGCCGAACACGTACAGAATCCACTCGAATTCCTTCACCAGCACCGCGCCGATGGCGATCATCACCGCCCGCATCACCACCGCGCCCAGCACGCCGAACACCAGGATGCGGCGCTGGTACTCGGCCGGCACCTTGAAGTAGGCGAATACCATCAGGAACACGAAGATGTTGTCGACCGCCAGCGATTTCTCGATCAGATAGCCGGTCAGAAATTCCAGCGCCTTCTGGTTGGCGACGGCGGTGCGGACGGCTTCGTCGGCGGACAGGGACAGGTCGTTCTTGAGGTGCCACCACAGCCACAGGTTGAACAGCATCGCGATGCTGATCCAGATGGCGGACCAGCCCAGCGCCTCGCGCACGCTGACTTTGTGGCTGCCGGCCTTGTTCAGCGCGAACATGTCGACGCCGATCATGACGAGAACGGCGATGAAGAAGCCGACATACATCATCGGCGTGCCGATGGGGGGCAAAGCCAGTTCCAAGATATTCCTTCCAAAAAAATGGCGCGTGGTGCCGCCGTTATAGCGAATGCGCGCGCAGCCTGCGGGGGCTCACTTAAGGAAGGCTTAGAGCCGGCGCAAATCGGCGAAAAAGCCGGTCCGGGCATGTGTAGCGGGCCGGCTTGCCTGCCTTGGCCGGCGGGATGCGGACAGTCTTGTGTCGATGGGGGGCGCGGTATGCCACAGGTGGCGCTTGCACGGTCCGGGGTGTCACCGGGTAATTCGGCTTGCGGTCCGGGGAGGGTAGGTGGGTGTGGACTTGGGTATTCTCTGCTGGGTAGAGTCTTGGTGGCCGGGACGGGTAAAGGCGCGGAAG
>JASLDQ010000195.1 GCA_030151505.1 Chromobacteriaceae bacterium | reverse complement strand
CAGCATCACCGCGGGATTCGCCAGCGCGGGGCCGCTCGATACGCCCATGTGAATCTCGTAGCCGCTGACCGCGGCTCCGGCGGCAACCGTCAATCGCCCTTCCTGCCGCTCCAGCCGCTTGTGCGGGTCGAGCGTTGTTTCCATGTCGAGCAGACCGAGTCCCGTGCTGCTGCCGGGCTCCCCTTCCAGTCCCAGCGGATCGTGCAGGCGTCTTCCCAGCATCTGGAAGCCGCCGCAGATGCCGATCAGTTTTCCGCCGAACCGCAGGTGACGGAGGATCGCGGCCTCCCAGCCGTGGGCACGCAGCCAGTCCAGATCGTTGCGGACGTTCTTGCTGCCGGGCAACACGATCAGGTCGGCCGGCGGGATAGTCTGCCCCGGTCCGACCAGGGTGAGTTCCACCTGCGGATGCAGGCGCAACGGGTCGAAATCGGTATGGTTGCTGAGTCGCGGGAAAGCCGGCGCGACCACGCGCAGGGTCCGGTCCGCCCCCGCCCCGGGGCCGATGCTGCTCCGGCTCAGACTGTCTTCGGCCTCGATATGCAATCCCTGCAAATACGGCAGCACGCCGAGCACCGGTTTGCCGGTACGCAGCTCCAGCCAGTCCAGCCCGGGCTGCAACAGCGCGACATCGCCGCGAAAACGGTTGATGACGAAGCCGACCACGCGGCGCTGCTCCGATTCGGACAAGAGCGCGAGGGTGCCGACCAGATGGGCGAACACGCCGCCGCGATCGATGTCAGCCACCAGAACCACCGGGCAGTCCACCGCCTCGGCGAAGCCCATATTGGCGATGTCGCCCTCGCGCAGGTTGATTTCGGCCGGACTGCCCGCCCCTTCCACCACGATGCAGTCGAACTGCCGGGCCAGCCGCCGGTGCGACTCCAGCACCGCCTCCATCGCCACGGGCTTGTAGCGGTGATACACCGTCGCGTCCATATTGCCGATCGCCCTGCCCTGCACGATCACCTGCGCGCCGACCTGGCTGTTGGGTTTGAGCAGGATCGGGTTCATGTCGCTATGCGGCTCGACCCGGCAGGCCAGCGCCTGCACTGCCTGCGAGCGCCCGATTTCGCCGCCGTCGACAGTCACGGCGCTGTTCAGCGCCATGTTCTGCGGCTTGAACGGCGCTACCCGCACGCCACGGCGGGCCAGCAGGCGGCACAAGCCGGTCGCCAGCGTGCTTTTGCCGGCATCCGAGGTCGTGCCCTGGATCATGAGGGTTTTGGCTGACATGGTTTTGCTCCAAACGCGCTTTTTTTTATCGGCGGCTCTAAAATCGCGCCTTTGAAACGGATTGGGTGTCCGTCCCGACCGGACCGCTCCCGAACCGAAGCCCGCCATTATAAAAGCCCCGTTTGTGACTTCTTCCGTATTTCTGTTTATCGCTGTCGTGCTCGACAAGCTGCTGGGCGAACCCCGCCGCTGGCATCCGCTGGTCGGATTCGGCGCGCTGGTGCGCAGGGTCGAGGCGGCGCTCTATCCGGCCGCTCCCGAGATCGAGCCCGTGTGGCGCATGCGCTTGCGCGGCGCCTTGGGCATCGCCCTGCTGCTCGTCCCGTTTGCCCTGCTGGCGGCCTTGCTGGCCTGGCTGCCCTTCATCGGATGGTTCTACAGCATCCTGCTGCTCTATCTCGCCATCGGCGCCAAAAGCCTGAGCGAACATGCCCAGGCGGTGGTCGATGCGCTCGCCGGCAAGGATCTGGTGTTGGCGCGCACGCGGGTCGGCATGATCGTCAGCCGGGACACCTCGGCCCTGAGCGAGGAAGACGTGGCCCGCGCCACGATCGAGTCGGTGCTGGAAAACGGCAGCGACGCGATCTTCGCCGCAGTGTTCTGGTTCCTGCTGCTGGGAGCGCCGGGGGTGGTGCTGTACCGGCTTGCCAATACGCTGGACGCGATGTGGGGTTACCGCAGCGAGCGCTATCTGCATTTTGGCTGGGCGGCGGCCCGCTTCGACGACGTGCTCAACTTCATTCCGGCCCGCCTGACCGCGCTGACCTACACCCTGCTCGGCAATGTCCGGGACGGCTGGCGCTGCTGGCGCGCGCAGGCGCCGACCTGGTACAGCCCGAATGCCGGCCCGGTGATGGCGGCGGGAGCCGGAGCCCTCGGGGTGGCGCTGGGAGGGGAAGCGCGCTATCACGGCGCGCTCAAGCAACGGCCGGCGCTCGGCCTGCCGCGCCCGCCCGGGCTCGACGACATCGGCCGTGCATTGCGGCTGGTCAACCGCGGGCTGTGGCTGTGGGTCGCGCTCGCGCTGGCCGGGGGATGGCTGCATGCTTGATCACGGCGGCGGCATTCTGGCCGCGGCTCGGCGCTACGGCATCCCCGCGTCTGACTGGCTGGATCTCTCGACCGGGCTGAACCCGCATGGCTGGCCGGTGCCGAACATCGCCGCCAGCGCCTGGCAGCGCCTGCCGGAAGAGCACGACGGGCTGGAAGACGCGGCAGCGGCCTATTACGGCAGCACGTCTCTACTCCCCGTGGCCGGCTCGCAAGCCGCGATTCAGGCCCTGCCGCTGCTTAGGTCCAAGGGGGTCGTGGGCATGCTGGCCACCAGTTACGCCGAACACGCGCATGCCTGGACCCGGCGCGGCCATCAGGTACGCAGCCTGCAGCCCGAGGAACTGGACGCGGCACTGCCCGGACTGGACGTGCTGCTGGTGTGCAACCCCAACAACCCGACCGGCTGGCGGGTCTCGACCGCCACGCTGATGCGCTGGCAGGCACAACTGGCGGCGCGCGGCGGCTGGCTGATCGTCGATGAAGCCTTCATGGACTGTACGCCGCATCACAGTCTGGTGCCGCAGACCGGCTCGCCGGGCCTGATCGTGCTGCGTTCCATCGGCAAATTCTTCGGTCTGGCCGGAGCGCGGGTGGGCTTTGTGTTTGCGTGGGATGCATTGCGGGCGCAACTGCGGGAGGAACTGGGGCCATGGACCCTGGCCGGCCCTGCGCGGCAGGCGGCCAAGGCCGCCTTGCTCGATGCCGACTGGCACACCGGCATGCGCCAGCGCCTGGTCACCGATAGCACCCGGCTGGTCACGACACTATGCAGGCACGGACTGGCGCCGACCGGCGGCACGACGCTGTTTCAGTGGCTGGCCCACCCGCGGGCGGAACAGTTGCACGAATTTCTGGCCCGGCACGGCATTCTTTGCCGCTATTTTGCCGGCTCATCCAGCGTGCGCTTCGGCCTGCCGGATACCGAAGCTGGCTGGCAGCGGCTGGAGGCCGCGCTGGCGGAATTGGGTGCTGCGACCTGAAGCAGGGCCTCCCGCTTGCGCAAATCGGACGGGAAACGACGGCCATCACCATGACGGTCCAGTCCGGTGTGCATGGCGAAATTCAAGGCC
>JASLDQ010000184.1 GCA_030151505.1 Chromobacteriaceae bacterium | reverse complement strand
GAGCCGAGCAAGTGGCTCGGCCGCGGCGGCCTCGGGCTGGTGAACAAGCTCAGCGACACTTTCGAGCTGAGCGCCCGCTACGACATCGAGTTCCGCGAGGGCTTCACCAACCAGACCGCCTCGGTCAAGGCGCGCTGGGCGTTCTGACGCGCCGCTGCGTTACCATCGAAGCCACGGGCATGCCCGTGGCTTTTTTTGTGGCTGGATATAGACCGGATCGGTGTGCCCGAGCTGTCGGACGCTGTGAATGGGTGGGTGGTGACAAGCATGGCGGAGTTACAGGAGGCGGTGAGCCATCTGCCCATTTCACTGGGGATGTTGAACCGCTGGCGGGGGAGGTAAGGGGGCGGTGGATTGCCACGACTGAGCGGTTAAGGATCAGCAGCCCGCAGGACGCGGGCTGCATTGTTGAAGGCAGCAGGGGCTTAGACGCGGAAGGTCTGGATGGTTTCCTGCATGGTGTGTGCCGCCCGGCGCAGCGCCTCGGCCGAATCGGCGGTGTTGGCGGCGCCGGCGTGGCTTTCTTCCGTCATTTGCGCGATACGTTCGACTTGTTGGGCAATGCTGCTGCTGGCGAGGGACTGTTCGCGCATTGCGCTGGAGATTTCCGCAACCTGTGCGACGGCGCCTTCGCTGCTCTGCATGATGCGGTGGATTGCGGTGGTGGCCTGCTCGGCCTGACTCATGCCACAGCCGACCTGAGCCACTACCTGCTGCATCGAGGCTACGGTTTCGTTGGCGCCTTCCTGAATGAGCGTGACGGTGCTGGTGATCTCCTGCGTCGATGCTGCCGTGCGCTCGGCCAGCTTGCGGACTTCGTCGGCAACGACGGCGAACCCTCGCCCGGTTTCGCCCGCGCGGGCGGCTTCGATGGCGGCGTTCAGTGCCAGCAGGTTGGTTTGATCGGCGATGTCCTTGATCACACCGACCACGGCACCGATGCTGGCCGTCTGTTCCTTTAGTTTCTCAATCTGCGACGCGGCGTGCTGCACGGTCTGTTCGGTCAGGCGGATGGTGGCGATGGTGTCGTCGATCACTTTGCCGCCGGTGCTGGCTTCCTGACCGGCTTCCTGACCGCTTTGTTCGGCCTGGCCCGCACGGTCGGCGACATGGCCGATGCTCACCGTCATCTGCTCCACCGCAGCCGACATGCTGGCCGACGATTCGCTGACCTGCTGCGATGCCTGCGACATTTCCGACGATGCCGTGGCCACGCTGTGCGCGGTCTGGTTGACGTTCTGGCTGAGTTCTTTCAACTGGATAAAGCTGCGCTGCAACACGTCGAGCAGGCCATTGAGCGCCTGGTAGGCATCGGCGATCTCGTCCTTGCTCGAACGATCAAAGCGGCGGGTGAAGTCGAAATCCTTCGACAGTGTCGTCAGGCCGTCACGCAGAGCCCCCAGCGGAGTGTTGATCTGACGGGCAATCCACAGGCCGCCGACGAGCAGTACGGCGCCGACGATAATCGATACGGTGAGCAGAAGGGTGCGTCCGGCGCTGATTGCTTTGCTCAGTCGCGCACTGGAAGTGTCGAGTAGAACCTGGTTGTAATCGACCGCTTGTTGCAGCGTCTTCGAGGTTTTGACCGACAGCGGGGTGATCGTGTCCATAGCCAGCTTGCGTGCTGCTTCTTGCTGGTCCTGGTCCGAAACGGCCAATACTGGCGGTACTTTGGCGTAGTACTCGTCCATGGCCGCTTGTACCGCGTTGATGTTCGCTCGGTCCTTGTCGTCGGCGGTGAGTGTGCTGCTGTAGAGCTTCAGCTTGTCATAGATTTGCTGCTTGTTTTGCTCGAAGGCGGTTCGGAACTGCGACTTTTCAGCCGGGCTGGCCAGGATATGCAGCAGCACGTTGCGGCGACTGCCGGAGAAGCTATTCTCGACGTCATTGAGCACAGTCACTGACGGGAGGGTGTTTTTGGTGATGTTGCTGGCGTCTTGTTCGATCGAAGAAAACTGGACAAAGGCCGCAATGGCCATGACAAGCAGACCTGCGATGCCCAGGATGGACAAGCAGTAGAGGCGAGAAGAGATTTTCATTAAGAACAGGCTAGGTGGATGGTGAAAGACATTGCCGGTACACCATGTCGGCAGCGATGGCTACTGCATGCGTCATGGATGTGAAATTTATAGACATCAAGTTGATGTTCAAAAACCGATTTTGCATAAATTTTTTTCCTTTTATTTATTTGTGTCAAATTTATTGACTAAGTGTGGCCCCGCAATTGCAGGATCGCCCCAAGTAATCGATGGCTGATGAAGGCCAGATTTTGCTCCACCACCGCCGGACATGCTCCCAGCTACCACACTACGACGTCGGCGGCGGCAGCTGCAGCAGGTCAGCGTATACCCAGATCCTTCAACGCCAGATGGGTGATGCCGACGGCGCACTGTTTGGCCTCTGGGTCGGCGGCAACAGGCCGGCGGCCTTTGGCGTCAGCGTCGTGGCTGCCCACTGTGTCGGACGGATTGCGCGCGGCACCAGGCCGCTACGTCACGCAGAGAAGTCACATACGGGATCGACCTGCATCTCAATGCCGCACGTAGGACTTTTACCCATGTCGGCCCATGAAAAACGGCCCCGGAAATACCGGGGCCGTTGCGGGGTGCCGCTGTCGGGAGCGACGGTGGATGGCGTGGCTTACAGCTTGGCGCTGA
>JASLDQ010000150.1 GCA_030151505.1 Chromobacteriaceae bacterium | reverse complement strand
CAGACCGACCACGCCCTGGCGCTTGTCGCCCACGCGCAGCAGCAGGATCTTGCTCTTGCCATCGGCCACCGGCACTTTGTCCGAAGGGATCAACGGCACGCCGCGCCAGGTGATGAACTGCGAACCGAACAGGCTGATCGTCGGCGGCGGCGTGCCACGGCGGGTGGCTTCACGGCCAAATGCGGCAATCGCCAGCGGATGGGTTAGGAAGAAGGCCGGCTCTTTCCACACCTTGGTCAGCAGCTCGTCCAGATCGTCCGGGGTCGGCGCGCCGGTCAGCGGGAAGATGCGCTGCTCGTCGGTGACTTGCGCCAGCAGGCCGTAGTCCGGATTGTTAATCAGCTCGGACTCCTGGTTTTCCTTGATGGTCTCGATGGTGAGGCGCAGCTGCTCCTTGATCTGGTCGTGCGGGCTGCTGTACAGATCGGAGACGCGGGTGTGCACGTCCAGGATGGTGGAGACGGCATTCAGGAAGAACTCGCGCGGCTGCTCTTCGTAATCGACGAAGGTGCGCGGCAACTGGTTTTCCTCTTCACGCGCGGTGCAGGTGACCTTGATCGCTTCCGGGTTCTTCACCTTGTTGAGGCGGTAGATGCCGGCCTCGACCGGCTGCCACTGCAGCAGGTGGGTCAGCCAGCGCGGCGTGATGATGGACAGCTGCGGGACGGTTTTGGTCGCGTTGGCAAGCTGGCGGGCGGCGTGGTCGCCGAGAGCCAGCTGGGCATCGGGATGGGCGGACATCGAACGGCTCCTTGAGGTCAGAGAAAAATCAACAAGCAATATCCCTTTGGCATTGGCGGCGTTCAACATGCTATCGCCACCAATGCCGGCAGCACGGTGCCGGTCACGGCCGGAAATGCGGGGGCACCAGCTTGAAGGCGGCGAGGGTGCGTGCTGCCACGCCTGGTCCGGTCGGAAGGTGGCCGGCGGCGCTTGCCGCTGCGGCGTCCGGGACAGCGCAGGCGGCGCTGCCCGGGCATGGCACGGCTCAGACCTGGCCGTGGGTTTCGCAGCGCGCCACCAGCTCGGACAGCTTGAGTTCCAGCGCGCCGGCGAGCTTGGCCATGGTGTGGAGCGAGGGCACCACGTCGCCGCGCTCGATCTCGCCCAGATAGGAACGGTTGAGGTCGGCCTTCTCGGCCAGCCGCTCCTGCGACCAGCGCTGGGATTCGCGCGCGCGGCGCACCACGCGGCCGAACACACTGGCGGGTTCCGTCATGCTTCCGCCTCCTTCGCTTGTTGCGTGGCGTGGTGGCTGCCGGCCTGGGTCACCACGCTGGCCGGCGGCACGCTGCGCGTCAGCCAGACATTGCCGCCGATGGACGAGCCCGCGCCGATGGTGATGCGGCCGAGCAGCGTCGCGCCGGCGTAGATCACCACGTCGTCCTCGACGATGGGGTGGCGCGGCGCGCCCTTGAGCAGCGCGCCGTTCTCGTCGGTGTCGAAGCGCTTGGCGCCGAGGGTGACGGCCTGATAGAGCCGTACCCGCCGGCCGATCACGGCGGTCTCGCCGATCACCACGCCGGTGCCGTGGTCGATGAAGAAACCGCTGCCGATCTGCGCGCCGGGGTGGATGTCGATGCCGGTTTCGGCGTGCGCCAGCTCGGCCACGATGCGCGCCAGCAGCGGCACCCCCAGCCGGTACAGCTCGTGCGCCAGCCGGTGGTGGATGATGGCGACGATGCCGGGGTAGCACAGCAGGATTTCGTCCACACTGCGCGCGGCCGGATCGCCGAGATAGGCGGCCTCGACATCGTGGTCGAGCACGCGGCGGATGTGCGGCAGGCGGGTGGCGAATTCGTGCACGATGGCGCGCGCCTGCCGGTCGGTCTGCCCGTCCACCTCCTCGGCCCGGTGCCGCCGGGCGAAATGCAGTTCGAGCCGGACCTGGCCGAGCAGGGCGTTCAACGCCGTGTCCAGCGTGTGGCCGACATAGAAGTCCTCGCTGGCCGGCCGCAGGTCCGGCGGCCCCAGCCGCAGCGGAAACAGCGCGCCGCGCAGCGCGTGGGCGATCTCGGTCAGCACGTCGCGCGAAGGCAGTTCGCGGCTGCCCGGCTCGGCCTGGCGCTGCTGCGCGGCGCGCCACTGGGTGCGGATCGCGTGCAGTTCCGCCACGACCTGATGCAGCGGCCACAGGCTGTTGGCCGGCGCGGTGTCGGAGGGGGCGAGGCCGGCAAGCGGCGTGGGGGTGATGGCATTCATGGTGTCAGTCCTGTATCCACGGCAGCCCGTGATGGCGCCAGCCGCCGACGGCGCCGCGCTGCTGCTGCTCGTTCAGTTCGCCTTCAAAACCTTCCAGCACGTTGAAGACACGGGAAAAACCGGCCCGGGTGGCGGCGGCGGCCGCCTCGGCCGAGCGCTTGCCGCTGCGACACAAGAGCAGCAGCACCGCGTCCTTGCCGCCGGCCTTGGTTTCCAGCTCCTTGACGAAGCGCGGGTTGCGGTTGAGCACCGTGCCGGACGCCCATGGCACGTTCAGCGTGTCGGGCACGCGGCCGACGAACTTCACTTCCTCGGCCGAGCGCACGTCCACCAGCTGCGCGGCGCCGGTCTGGTGCAGCAGCCAGGCCTGCTGCGGGGTGACGGCGCCGGCGAACGGCAGCTGGGCGGCCTGCGCCGCCTCGCGGGCGGCGGCGAACACGCTGCACGCGTCGAGCAGGCCGGTCTCGGTGGTGGACGGGGTGGGACGGGGGGCGGGGGTGGACATCGGGGCTTCTCCAGGCGGGCCGTCGCGAAAGGCGACGCGATGGCCATCAGGATATGAAGCACGATTTTTGGTGTAAAAGCATAAAGAAAATAAAATTTATAATTTTTTGTTATTTATATGCGGCGGGAGGTTAGGAGCGGCGAGCAAGCGTCCGGCGGGGTGGGCGGCGGCGGCCGGTGCGAGGCAAGGGCTGGCACGCGTCATCCGAAAAAACCGTTTTTAAACATGGTTTTGCCTGGTTTTTATGGGGAGGTGGGCAGGACGGGCCGGCCGGAGCCCCGGCACGGCGGACATGAATTTTTCTTATGTCGTTCGAAAATCTTCGTCTTGGAGCGCGGGAAAGGCCCGCGCCTAGAATTTGTTCCTGTCCTGACCAACACCCCGAGGAACAACAATGAAAAAGACCGTTATTGCCGCGCTGGCGCTTTCGCTGCTGTCCGGTGCCGCGCTGGCCGACCGGCTGGATGACATCAAGAAAAACGGCGTACTGCGCGCCGCCGTGTTCGACAGCAATCCGCCGTTCGGTTTCCTCGATGCCAAGACCCAGAAGATCAGCGGGCTGGACGTGGAGTACGCCGAGGCGATCGCCAAAAAGATCGGCGTGAAGCTGGAGCTGGTCCCGACCAACCCGGCCAACCGCATCCCGCTGCTGGTGTCCGGCAAGGCCGACCTGGTGGCAGCCAATTTCACCATCACCGAGGAGCGCGCCAGACAGATCGACTTCAGCCAGCCCTACTTCGCGACCGGCGCGCGCTTCATCGCCCGCAAGGGCGTGCTGAAGAGCGCCGAACAGCTCGCCGGCCTGCGCGTCGGCGTGGACAAGGGCACGACCCAGGAAATCCTGCTGCGCGACAAGTTCCCGAAAACCACCGTGGTGGCTTACGACGACACGCCGCTGGCCTTCACCGCCCTGCGCAACGGCAATGTGCAGGCCATCAGCCAGGACGACGCCAAGCTGATCGCGCTCCTGGCGCAGGCACCGGACAAGGCCAAGTACGAGGTGTCGCCGTTCGCGCTGAGCCGCGAATACGAAGGCGTCGGCATCCCCAAGGGGGAAAAGCGCCTCTTGGGGCTGGTGAACGACACGCTGGTGCAGCTGGAGAAATCCGGCGAGGCCCGCAAGATCTACGACCGCTGGTTCGGCCCCAAGACCAAGGCCCCGCTGGCCCGTGACTTCAAGATCGGCGACAAGACCGAGTAAGCCGGTCGGCGACGTTCATCTCCCGCGCCACCGGCCAGCGCCGGTGGCGCGTCTGTTGCGGATATTCCTCACATGACTCCTCCTTCCTGGCTGGGCCAGAGCTGGCTTGCGCCCCAGTATCTGGGCGCGCTCTGGAGCGGGCTGCTGCTGACCGCGTGGCTGTCGCTGCTGGTCTGCGTGGCGGCCACCCTGCTCGGCGTGCTGCTGACCGTCCTGCGCGAAAGCCCCTGGCGCGGCCTGCGAGCCGGCGCGGGGGCGTTCATTTCCCTGCACCGCAATACGCCGCTGATGGTGCAGGTGCTGCTGTGGTATTTCGGCGTGCCCAACCTGCTGCCGGAGGACGCGATGCTGTGGCTGAACGCGCCGCACAGTCTGGCGCTGCCGCTGGGGCTGCATCTGGCGTGGCCGTCGTACGAATTCCTGTCGGCCGGACTCAGCCTCAGCCTCTATAGCGCGAGTTTCATCGCCGGCGAGCTGGCGGCCGGGCTGCGCGCCGTACCGGCCGGTCAGCGCGAGGCCGCCCGCGCGCAGGGCATGGGGCCGTGGCAGACCCTGCGCTGGATCGTGCTGCCGCAGGCGCTGGTCCATGTGCGCCAGCCGCTGCTCGGGCAGTACACCGGCGCCATCAAGAACACCTCGCTGACCATGGCGATCGGCGTGGCCGAGCTGTCCTATCGCTCGCGCCAGGTCGAGAGCGAAACTCTGCTGACCTTCCAGGCCTTCGCGGTCGCCACCGCGCTGTACCTGCTGCTGATTCTGGCCAGCCAGTGGCTGGGCCGCGGCCGCACGCCCCGCTGGAGTACCGGCCGATGAATGCCGACCTGATCGCCGACAATTGGGACTATTTCCTGTTCGGAGCCTGGCCCGGCGGCGGGGCCGTGGGCGGGCTGGCGCTGACGCTGTGGATGAGCCTCGTCGCCTGCGTACTGGCGTCGCTGCTCGGGCTGGCCGGCGGCGTGGCCCTGCTGATGGGTGGCCCGCGCCTGCGCGCGGTGCTTGGCGCGGCCATCGCCGTGCTGCGCGGCATCCCGGTGGTGATGCTGATCTTCTGGTGCTACTTCCTGCTGCCGGTGCTGTTCGGGCTGGACGTGCCGGGCGTGGCGACGGTGATCGCCGCGCTGGCGCTGATCAACGCCGCCTACCTGAGCCGCTCGGTCCACGCCGGGCTGAAGGCGGTCGGGCGCGGGCAGTGGGAAGCGGGGCTGGCGCTGGGGATGAACCGCTGGCAGACCCTGCAGCTGGTGGTGTTGCCGCAGGGCCTGCGCATGATGCTGCCGTCCTTCGTCAACCAGTGGGTCACGCTGATCAAGGACACCTCGCTGGCCTTCATCGTCGGCGTGCCGGAACTGACCATGGTGGCGGGGCAGGTCAACAACCGCGAGCAGGTTTACCCGCTGGAAATCTACCTCTTGACCGCCGTGCTGTATTTCCTGCTCTGCGCCGGCCTGAACGTGCTGGCCCGGCAGGCCGAACGCTGGTTGAACCGGCGGCGCGACGGGGTGGGTCCGGCTTTTGGGTGAGGGGAGTTTTATTGATTATTTGGAAATATAAAAGCGACTATTTATTATTTTTGGATATATTTAGAAGCTCGTAGACTGGCGCGATCCGAATCAGCGAGACCGTCGCATGGCTACCGGCTCCGGCCCAGGATGGCACGATGGTCCAAAGGGAAAATCGTGAACTTCCAGCAACTGCGCATCATCCGCGAGGCGGTCCGGCAGGATTACAACCTGACCGACGTCGCCAGCGCCCTGCACACCTCGCAGCCCGGCGTCAGCAAGCACATCAAGGACATCGAGGACGAACTGGGCGTGGAAATCTTCGTCCGGCGCGGCAAGCGGCTCCTGGGGCTGACCGGGCCGGGCAAGGAAATCGCCGGCGTGGCCGAACGCATGCTGCTCGACGCCCAGAACCTGCGCCGGATCGCCGAACAGTTCTCCAGCCAGGAAAGCGGCGATCTGGTGATCGCCACCACCCACACCCAGGCCCGTTATGTGCTGCCCGAGGTGATCAAGCAGTTCCGCGCGGAGTTTCCCAGGGTCCATCTGGTGCTGCACCAGGGCAGCCCGCAGGAAATCACCCAACTGCTGCAAGAGGGCAGGGCCGACATCGGCATCGCCACCGAGAGTCTGGCCGGGGCGGCGGAACTGGTGTCCTTCGCCTGCTATGAATGGTCGCACGTGCTGATCGTGCCGGCGAACCACCCGCTGGCCGACGAACCCGAGCTGACGCTGGCGGCGATCGCGCGCTATCCGATCATCACGTATCACGAGGGCTTCACCGGCCGGGCCAATCTCGACCGCTGCTTTGCCGAACAGGGGCTGACGCCGGACATCGTCCTGTCCGCCATCGATGCCGACGTGATAAAGACCTATGTGGAAACCGGCCTCGGGATCGGCATCATCGCCGAAGTCGCCTTCAATCCGGCCAAGGACCTCGGCCTGAAAAGCCGATCCATCAGCGACCTGTCCGTCAGCAACACCACCCGGGTGGCCTTGCGCCGGGGACGCTTCCAGCGCAGCTTTGCCTATCGCTTCATCGAGCATTTCGTGCCGGGACTGAACGAGGAAGCCATCTTCGACCAGCTCAGGGCCGAGATCGAGGCCTGACGACTCCTCCGCCACAAGGCCCGGCCACGCCGGGCCTTTGCCTTTGCCGGCACGGCGGTTCCATCCCGCCCGTGTCCTCGCCGGCACTTCCCGCCGCGCCGTCCCGTCCCTCGGTCGCCATGCCGTCCCGCCGGTCCCGGCGACCGTTTCCGTGCTCGACTTCGCATATACATTTTTGTTATATACCGGCTGCAACTCCATTCCGACGTCGTGCCGCCCCCGGCGGCTGCGTGAACCGCCGGGAGGAGAAGCGGGAGCGGTTCTGCAACTTGGATACCCGCCGGATGACTTCGCGTCATCCGGATCGCGCGGCACCTGCGGGTGCCGCTTGTTTTTTGATGAAGCCTGTTCGCAAGGATGCGGACAGCGACAGGGAGGATGGACCAGGCATGAACTGGCACGATTTCAAACGCGACTATCTGGTGCGCTTCTGGGCACCGGTTCCGGCGGTGATTGCGGCGGGGGTGCTCTCCGCCTACTACTTCGGCATCACCGGCACCTTCTGGGCGGTGACCGGCGAGTTCACCCGCTGGGGCGGGCACCTGCTGCAGCTATTGGGCTATCACCCGGAAACCTGGGGCTATTTCAAGGTGATTCACCTTGAGGGCACGCCGCTCGACCGGATCGACGGGGTGATGATCCTCGGCATGGTCGCCGGCTGCCTGTCGGCGGCGCTGTGGGCCAACAACGTCAAGCTGCGCCGGCCGCAGCACCGCATCCGCATCTATCAGGCGGTTGCCGGCGGCATCATCGCC
>JASLDQ010000114.1 GCA_030151505.1 Chromobacteriaceae bacterium | reverse complement strand
GTCACGGTCGCCAGCCACGGCGACTTTGCCAACCGCCGCCTGAAACTGTCGAACACGGAAATCCTCCGCTGCCCGATGCTGCGCAGTGCATGCGGGATCGAATGCGAAGCCTACGACGAAGAATTGCTCGGACACTTCGGCGTGTACATTTCGGACCGCCCGCCTCCGCAGTACTACTACCCGATCTCGCCGCTCGACGCGATCCGCAGCCATAGCCGGGTCTATCTGCTGACCCATCCCCGGCAATTCGACACGAACTGGAAGGAAAACACCAAGAGCAACCTCGTGCGCTTTTACGAGGGCCTGACCTGGTGAACGCCTGCCGTCCGGAACTGAACAGCTTGAGCATTGGTGATCTATGACCTCCAGAAAAATCCTGACCATCATCGGGGCGCGTCCGCAATTCATCAAGGCCAGCGCGGTGTCGACCGCCATTGCCGAGTGTTCCCGGCTGCGCGAAATCGTGGTCCATACCGGGCAGCATTTCGACGCGAATATGTCCGATGTGTTCTTTCCCGAACTCGGCATGAACAAGCCTGATTACCAGCTCTCGATCAATGGTTGCGGCCACGGCGAAATGACCGGCCGCATGCTGATCGAGATCGAGAAGCTGATGCTGGCGGAAAAGCCGGACGCGGTGCTGGTGTATGGGGACACCAACTCGACGCTGGCAGGCGCGCTGGCTGCCGCCAAGCTGCACGTCCCGGTGGCCCACGTCGAGGCCGGATTACGGTCTTTCAACATGAAGATGCCCGAGGAGGTCAATCGAATATTGACCGACCGGGTCTCGGAATGGCTGTTCACGCCGACCGGCGCCGCGGACCGGCATTTGTTGCACGAAGGCGTCGCGGCCTCGCGGATACACCAGGTCGGCGATGTCATGTTCGACGTCGCCCTGCGCCATGGCGCGCGGGCCGGCGCCCACAGCGCGCGAGTGCACAGGCTTGCCCCCATGCTGGCGTCGCGGCCGTACTGCCTGGTCACGGTCCACCGCGCCGAGAACACCGACGCGCCGGCCCGCCTGGGCGTCATCGTCGAGGCCCTGACGGCCTTTGCCGAGCATGTACCGGTGATCTGGCCGCTGCACCCGCGTACCCGTGCCGTGCTTGCCAGACAGGGAAAGCTGGACACGCTGGCCGGCTCGGTCACCCTGCTCGATCCGCTGGGCTACCTGGACATGGTCTACCTCGAAAAGCGGGCCGCCCTGATTGCGACCGACTCGGGCGGCATCCAGAAGGAAGCCTTCTTCTATCACGTGCCCTGCGTCACCTTGCGCGACGAGACCGAATGGACCGAACTGCTGGAGGGCGGATGGAACCGCCTTGCGCCGCCCAGCGACGCGGCAAGGGTGCTCGCTGCACTGAAGGCCGGCCTCGGCAGCCGCGGCGATGACATCGCGCCCTATGGCCGCGGCGACGCCGCCGCGCGCATCGTCGAACGGCTCGTCACGGACCTGGATTGAGCGAGGCCCGCCATCATGGAATCGCTCGCCCGTCACTTCGCCACCGCCGTCGAGATCATCCGGCTGCCGGTCGCCGCGCTGAACTTTCATTCGCAGATCGATCCGGCCGGTATCCCGGAGGCCTACCGCTACTTCACCAAGCCCCACCCGAAATACCGCATCATCCAGAACAAGAGCGTGGGCGCGGCCCTCATCGACCTGCGCGCCAGCGCGAACCGCGACGCCTACCTGGAACAGATCAAGGGCAAGAATCGCGGCGCCTACCATGCGAAGCGCGCGCGCTCCCGCGGCTATGTCCTCCGCGAGATCGAGCGCAACAGCTACATCGACGAGATCCATGCCATCAATACCTCGGTGGACGTCCGCCAGGGCCGTCCGATGGAGCAGCACTATCTTCAAAAAGTGTCCTGCTTCGAGAAGCTGCCCTACTTCAGGTATTTCGGCGTCTTCGATGCCAAGGACACGCTGATGGCTTACGCCAACCTCGGCATCTACGGCGATTTCTGCGCCTTTTCCCACGTCATCGGCCATCGCAACAACGATGGCGCCATGCATTTGATGGTGGCCGACATCGTTTGCGGGCTGATCGAGGAAGGCGCCCTGAATTACGTCATGTATGACACCTTCTTCGGCGCTCAGCCTGGTTTGCGCCAGTTCAAGCTGTCCCTCGGATTCAAACCTTACCGTGCCAGATACCGTCTGAAATGACACAGGAATTATTTTTCATGGCCTTTTGCTACCTGTCGAGAAATTCTCCCGACCTCTACGTCTGGCAGCGCATCGCAATGGTGGTCTCATGAGCGCCTTGCGGCCCGATTTCTGGCGTAACGTCGTTACCGTGCTGACCGGGGCAACGGGCGCACAAGTCTTGCCCCTGCTTGCAGCACCTCTCCTCACGCGCATGTGCACACCGGCCGACATGGGTGCTTTCAGTATCTGGCTCAGCGTGATCACGGTGGCCGCGATCGGCGCCACCTTGCGCATCGATGTCACCATGGTCCTCGAGCGCGACCCGGCTCAGCAACGGGTCTGCTTCCAAGTGGTGGCCTATTCCGCAGGCGTGCTGGCGCTGGTGCTCACGCTGCTCGCGGTCATGGTGCGTGCCCTCGGCCTGCCGGCCCTGCAGGACATCACCTGGTTCGAACTGCTCACCATCGGCGTCGGCACCTGGCTTACCGCCTATATCCAGACCACCTATGCCTACGCGACCTCGCACAACGAGTTCGGCAAGGCGGCAAAAGCCCGGATGGTGGGCGCCGGCACCATTGCCGCGACCCAGCTGGTCTTGCTCGCGCTGGGGTTGGGTGCGGCGGCGCTGCCGGGAGGCCAGCTGATCGGTCTG
>JASLDQ010000100.1 GCA_030151505.1 Chromobacteriaceae bacterium | reverse complement strand
GGCCGGGTCTTGCCCTGGCCGGGCACGTCGACCCGGTAGAGCGGCGGCTGGGCGACGAAGACGTGGCCGTGCTCCACCAGTTGCGGGAAGTGGCGGTAGAACAGGGTCAGGAGCAGCACCTGGATGTGCGAGCCGTCCACGTCGGCGTCCGACAGGATGGCGATCTGGCCGTAGCGCAGGCCGGACAGGTCGACCTTGTCGTCGACGCCGTGCGGGTCGACGCCGATGGCCACCGCGATGTCGTGGATTTCTGCGTTGCCGAACAACTGGTCGCGGTCGGTTTCCCAGCTGTTGAGCACCTTGCCGCGCAGCGGCAGGATGGCCTGGGTTTCCTTGTCGCGCGCGAGCTTGGCCGAGCCGCCGGCCGAGTCGCCCTCGACCAGGAAGAGTTCGTTGCGGTCGATATCCTCGCTCTCGCAGTCGGTCAGCTTGCCCGGCAGCACCGCCACGCCCGAGCCTTTTTTCTTTTCCACCTTCTTGGCCGACTTGAGCCGGCTCTGCGCCTGCTTGATCGCCAGTTCGGCGATCTTCTTGCCGTGTTCGACATGGGCGTTGAGCCAGGTCTCGAACGGGTCGCGCACCATCGCCGCCACCAGCTTGAGCGCGTCGCGGTTGTTGAGCTTTTCCTTGGTCTGGCCCTGGAACTGCGGGTCGAGCACCCGCGCCGACAGCACGAAACGGGCGCGGCCCCACACGTCTTCGGCCGACAGCTTGACCCCGCGCGGCATCAGGCCGTGGTGTTCGACGAAGTTCTTCACCGCGTCGAACACGCCGGTGCGCAGGCCGGCTTCGTGGGTGCCGCCGCTGGCGGTGGGGATCAGGTTGACGTAGCTCTCGCCGCCGCCGCTGTCCTCGAACCAGGCGAAGGCCCACGCCGCACCCTCGCCCTGGGCGAAGGTGTCGTGGTCGGCGCCGGCGTAGTTGTCGCCGGCAAAGGCCGGCGCGATCGGCTCGTCGCCGTTGTAGAGCTCGACCAGATAGCTTTTCAGGCCTTCTGGATAGCGCCAGGTCTTGTCCTCGCGGCTGCCGTCGGCTTTTTCCACCGTCAGGGTCACTGCCACGCCGGGCAGCAGCACGGCCTTGGAGCGCAGCAGCCGTTCGAGCTCGGCCATCGAATAGCGCGGCGATTCGAAATACTTGCCGTCCGGCCACACCCGCACGCGGGTGCCGCTGGTGCGCGCGCCGCAATCGCCGGTGCGGTCCAGCGGCTGGATCACGTCGCCGCCGGCGAACACGATGGTGTGGATGCCGCCGTCGCGCTTGACCTCGACTTCGAGCCGGGTCGACAGGGCGTTGGTGACCGACACGCCGACGCCGTGCAGGCCGCCGGAGAAGGCATAGGCGCCGCCAGCCTGCTTGTCGAACTTGCCACCGGCGTGCAGGCGGGTGAACACCAGCTCGACCACCGGCACGCCTTCGGTCGGGTGCAGGCCGGTCGGGATGCCGCGACCGTCGTCCTCGACGCTGAGCGAGCCGTCGGCGTGGACGGTGACGGCGATCTTCCTGGCGTAGCCGCCAAGCGCCTCGTCGGCGGCGTTGTCGATGATTTCCTGGCAGATGTGGGTCGGGTCGGTGGTGCGGGTATACATCCCCGGGCGTTCCTTGACCGGCTCCAGGCCTTTCAGTACCCGTACCGAGGATTCGTCGTAAGTCTTGTTCATAAGGTCCGCTGCGGAAAACGAAAACGAGCCAGCGGGGGAGCGCTGGCTCGGAAAAGGGCTCAGGGGTGCGGGATGCCGCCGGGCATCAGCGGGAATCCCGGTGCGCGGATTCGGCGTGCTCGTCCGGTTCGGCCTGGCGCGGTTCCAGCCCCTTGAGGAAGCGGGACAGTTCGGTCAGCGCGTTCTCGTACACGTTGCGCTTGAACTCGATCACGCTGTCGATCGGCGACCAGTAGTGGTGCCAGCGCCAGGCATCGAATTCAGGATGGCTGGTGGCGCGCAGGCACACGTCCGAATCGCGCCCGACCAGCCGCAGCAGGAACCAGATCTGTTTCTGGCCCTTGTAGCTGCCGCGCCATTCGCGCCGGACCCAGTGGGTCGGCACGTCATAGCGCATCCAGTCGCGCGTGCGGCCGACGATCTTGACGTGGTGCGGACTCAGCCCGACTTCTTCCATCAGTTCGCGGTACATCGCCGCTTCCGGGCTTTCGCCCGGCTTGATTCCCCCTTGCGGGAACTGCCACGAATGCTCGCGCACCCGTTTGCCCCAGAACACCTGATTCTTGCCGTTGCACAGGATGATTCCGACGTTGGGGCGGTATCCGTCTCGGTCCAGCATGGAAAACCCGCCTTGAAGCTATAACTGCCGGGATTTTTTCACATTTTGCCGCCTAGCGGCAAACCGCTTGCGGCAAGTCGACGATCAGGCCCCGTTGCCGAGCCGGAAGCGGCCGACCAAGTCATTGAGCTTGTTGACCGTCCCGTTGAGCGAGTGGGCGATGCGGGCCGATTCGCCGACCAGCTCGCTCGATTGCTCGGTCTGCTCGGCGATCAGCGCGATGTTGCGCGCCACGTCAGTGCTGGCCGCGCTCTGTTCCTGCATCGACAGGCTGATTTCGCTGTTCTTCTGCAGGGTGGATTCCGAGCTCTGGCGGATGCGGACCAGCGCATCGCTGGACTGCGCCAGCAGCGTCAGGCCTTTGTTCATCTGCACGCTGGCCTCGGTCATGCTGCTGGAGACCTGCTGGGTATCGTCGCGGATGGCGCCGATCAGGCCGGTGATTTCCTGGGTGGCGCTGGCCGAGCGCTCGGCCAGCTTGCGCACCTCGTCGGCCACCACGGCAAAGCCGCGGCCCTGCTCGCCGGCGCGCGCCGCCTCGATGGCGGCGTTGAGCGCCAGCAGGTTGGTCTGGTCGGCGATTTCGCGGATGGTGGTGATGATCTGGCTGATTTCCTGCGAACGGGTGTGCAGCCCCTCGATCAGACGGGTCGATTCGTTGACGCCTTCGGCGATGCGGCGGATTTCGTCGGAGGTCTGCTGCATCGACAGCATGCCCTGATCGGCCAGGTCGCGGGCGGTGTGGGCGTTCTCTTCCGAGGCGCGGGCCGAGTCGACCACGCAGGCGATGCCGGCGCTCATCTGTTCGGTGGCGGAGGCGATCTGGTTGGACGAGTTGGTCTGCTCGGCGCTCGATTGCGCCGCCTGTTCGCTGACGACCGCCAGCTGCTTGGCGGCATCGGCGATCAGGTGGGCGTTGCCCTCCACGTCGCGCAGCGACGTCTCGAAGGTGCTGGCCAGGTGGTCGAAGGACTGCGCCATGCGGGCGAGCTCGTGGTTGCCGCCGATATTGGCGCGCAGGCCCAGATCGAGCGAGTCCCGCATCCTGTCCATCAGGGTGCGCAGCTGGTTGACGGGGTTGAGGATGCTGCGGATGGTCAGGACCGACAGGACGGCGACGGCCAGCAGGACGGCTGCGGCGATGGACAGCGCAATGGCCAGGTTGCTGCGGGCTTCGCCGAGCAGGCGCTCGGCCTCGGCCTGCATCAGCATGAACAGCGTGTCCTGCATCCCCTTGATCGCGTCGATGTGCAGGGTGGTGAGGTGGAACCAGTCCTGCGGCGTGATGCCCAGACCGGTGAGGTCGGTGCCGGCCGCCAGGAGCTTGTCGCGCACTTCCACGCCGCCGATGTACTCCGGGGTCGCGCGGATGGCCTTGTAGACCTCGATCATTTCCGGACGGGTCATGTCGTCGTAGGTGCCCTGGCAGGCCTGCTGGCGGCCGATGCCGGTCAGCAGGGAGTCGCGCTGGGCCTGGGTCAGCGTGCCGCTGTTCAGGACGGTATTGCCAAGCGCACGTTCGCGACCGGCGTATTCCTTCTCGCACAACAGGCCGAGCAGGGCGGCGGTGTCGCGGGTCAGGTTGACGTCGCGGTGAGCGTGGGCCAGCCGGATCACGAGGCCGATCAGCTCGTTGATGTCGCGCGTGTATTCGGCGACGGCTTCGGCCGGTTTGAGCGACTGCGCATCGATTTTCTGGCGCAGGGCCGGGATTTCGGTCAGCCTGGCGCTGATGTCGCTGTATTTGGCCGTGACTTCATCTGGCAGGGCGGTGCGGGAGAGGAAATCCTTGAGCGAACCGAGGGCTCGGTCGGTGTCGGCGCGGGCGTCCTTCATCGGCGCCTGCTGGGACGGATTCATCAGGAAGCCGGCCGAGCGGCCGCGTTCGGCCTGCAGGGCATGGACGATGTTGCCGGCCTCGCCGGAGAAGCCGATCAATGCCGAGGTGGTTTCCATCTCGCGCATGGTCGAATACTCGTGCCAGGCCTGGTTGCCGGTATATCCCAGCAGGGCCAGCAACGGAATTGCCAGCAGCAACCACAAGCGTGCCCGGATGGACAGGTTCGACATCTGAATCCCCTCATTAAGTCTGCCATGCATCAACCGTGATTGCCGGATGGTGCTTTTCTAGAATCCCGGCGATTCTAATCGCTCAGAATGATGGTGTGGTTGACATTATGCAAGTCGCCGGCCGCCTCCCCGGCAGGCCGGCCGCGATTCTTGATCCGGAATATGAAAAAGGCCGCTGTCGGCGGCCTTTTTGGGAGCATTTGCGGGATGCTCAGGGGTAGAACCACAGCAGGCTGTAGCCTTGTGTGCGCAGGGAGCCGATGTCGATCTGCAGCTGCATCTTGATCTCGGTGTTGCTGTTGAACTGCCCCAGCTTGATTTGCTCCGGCGCCAGGTAGTCCTGCGGCGCGAAAACCTTCTTGGCCAGCGGGTGTTCTTCCCCGTCTTTCAGGGTGAGTTCAAGGTAAGGCCACGCCACCGGATAGGGTGCGTGGTTTTTCAGCGTCGCGCCCAGCTGTACCAGTTGCGGCTGGTCGGGAATGAAGCTCATCTCCGACCATTCCGTGCGCAGAAAGCCGGGTTTCTGCGGGAGCGGCACGCTGCAGCCAAGAATCTGGCAGGTCGCTACCAGCGGCGCGCGGGTGCCCGGGACTTCGGCCGCGATATCGGTGCGGAACAGGTAGACCAGCTGGGCCGCCAGCATCAGCAGGGCGATCAGCACGCCCCCCACCCACAGCCAGACTGGCACGCGGAAACCGCTGGCGGCCTGGGCCGGCTTGCGCGGCGGCGCCGGGCTGTCGTCGATATGCGCGGCGGTGGCGGCAAAGGCGGCGGCCGCCGCAGCGGCGGCGGCGCTCTGTCCCAGCGGGGAATCTTCGGCAATGTCCCCCGTGACGGCTGGCGCTGCGTCCGCGGCGATGGGTGCATCGTCCAGTGCGGAGAAGGATGGCAGGTCGCCCCGCTCGTCCTCGACAAGCTCGTCAGCAGCGGCTTTGTCGGCCGCCTCCTGCTTCACCGTGGCGTCGTTCAGGAGTTCGTCGAACGAAGGATTCTCTCCGGACGGCTGATCGGCGGC
This sequence comes from Chromobacteriaceae bacterium, assembly GCA_030151505.1. Taxonomy (GTDB): domain Bacteria; phylum Pseudomonadota; class Gammaproteobacteria; order Burkholderiales; family Aquaspirillaceae; genus JASLDQ01. The sequence goes on along the minus strand of JASLDQ010000100.1, from coordinate 2,465 downwards.
GGGTTCGGCCTGCGGTGTGTCTTCGCTTGTCTCGGCCGGACCCTGTTGGACGGTGTCGGTGGTCGCGCCGTCCTGCACAGACGACAGCGTGTCGAAATCGGGGAGCGGGCCGAAGTCGGGCAGGTCGAGGGCGAAATCGTCGGTATTGGCGTCGGCCGTGTCCAGCGTGTCGCTGTCCGCCAGCTTCGGTTCTTCCCAGTCGCCGCTCTTGGCCTGCTGCATGGCTTGCGCCAGACGTTCAGCCTCGTTGCTCGGTTCCTCGTTCCACGGCGCGGCGGCGCTGGTTGCGGCGGCAGCGGTCGCGACGGTCGGCGGCGGCTCGGGCTGAGGAGCAGCGGGCGGCGTGAGGGCGGGATCGTCTTCCAGCTTGTCTTTGGCGTTGAAGATATGGCGGCAGCGGCCGCAGCGAACCTGGCCGTCGGCGGCGGCGAGATGCTCGGGCGACAGGCGGAAGCGGGTCTGGCAATTGGGACACTGTGTGATGTACATGGTCGCGGGACGGTACTCGGATTGAGCGGGAGGGTACACAGGCGAAGCCTTGCTGGCAAACGCTTGCGGCAGTGCACAACAAAACGGGGACGTCTGGGACGTCCCCGTTGCCGCTGGAGCGGGCGACCGGCTTAGCGCTTGATGCCGGTCAATCTCGTCCAGCCTTCGTCGAAGACCGGCGGGTCCATGTCGAACCACTGGCCGTAGATGCCGGCGAGCTCGTCTGCCTGTTCTTCCAGAATGCCGGACAGCACGATGCGGCCGCCGGCCCGGACATGCGCCTGCAGCAAGTCGCCCAGCATCCGCAGCGGGTTGGCGAGGATGTTGGCCAGCAGCACGTCGTAGGTCGCGTCGGTCAGCGTGTCCGGCAGGCCGAACTCGGCCTCGACCTGATTCTGCGCGGCATTGTCGCGGCTCGACTGCACGGCCTGTGCGTCGATGTCGATGCCGACGGCACTGCCCGCGCCCAGGCGCAGTGCGGCGATCGCGAGGATGCCGGAGCCGCAGCCATAGTCGAGGACGGTTTCGCCGCCCTTGATGCCGGCATCCAGCCACTGCAGGCACAGCCGCGTGGTCGGGTGGCTGCCGGTGCCGAAGGCGAGGCCAGGGTCGAGCTGGAGGTTGACCGCGTCCGGCGCCGGCGGCTCGTGCCAGGTCGGGGTGATCCACAGGCGGTCGGAGATGCGGATCGGATCGAACTGCGCCTGCGTCATCCGCACCCAGTCCTGCTCGGCCACGACTTCCTGCTGCCAGGCCGGCGTGGCCATGCCGCACTCGCCGGCGGCGGCGGCGATCAGCAGCGCCACGTCGGCGTCTTCGGCGAACAACGCGATGATGCGGCTTTTGAGCCACAGCTGGTCGACCGGCTCGCCCGGTTCACCGAAGATCGGCTGTTCCAGCGCGGTGCCGGCCAGCGCGTCCTCGATGGCGGTCGACAGCGCTCCCAGGTCCATCAGCGTGTCGGCGAATCGCTCGGCAATGCGCGAGTCGGCGTCGATTGACACTTGCAGCCAGCCCATGTCAGCCCTTCTTCAGTTGTGCCAGCCGCTCTTCCAGGTAGTGAATGCTGGTGCCGCCGCGTTTGAACGCGTCGTCGAGCATCAGTTCCTGGTGGAGCTGGATGTTGGTCTTGATGCCGGTGATCGCCATTTCGGACAGCGCCACCCGCATCCGTGCCATCGCCTGGTCGCGGGTGTCGCCATAGGCGATCAGCTTGGCGATCATCGAATCGTAGTGCGGCGGAACGGTATAGCCCTGATAGATGTGCGAATCGATGCGGATGCCGGGGCCGCCGGCCGGGTGGTAGCCGTCGATCTTGCCCGGGCTCGGCACGAAGGTGAACGGATCTTCGGCGTTGATGCGGCACTCGATCGCGTGGCCCTTCAGGTGGATCTGCTTCTGGGTGTAGCGCAGCTTTTCGCCGGCGGCGACCCGGATCTGCTCCTGCACGATGTCCACGCCGGTGATCAGCTCGGTCACCGGATGCTCGACCTGCACGCGGGTGTTCATCTCAATGAAGAAGAACTCGCCCTTCTCGAACAGGAATTCGAAGGTGCCGGCGCCACGATAGACGATGCGGCGGCAGGCGGCGGCGCAAGCCTCGCCGATCTTGTGGCGCTGCTTGTCGGTGATGCCGGGTGCCGGCGCTTCCTCGATGATCTTCTGGTGGCGGCGCTGCATCGAGCAGTCGCGCTCGCCCAGATAGATGGCGTTGCCGTATTCGTCGGCCAGGATCTGGATTTAGATGTGGCGCGGGGTCTCGAGGAATTTCTCCATGTAGACGGTCGGGTTGCCGAAGGCCGCCTGGGCTTCGGTCTTGGTCATGTTGACCGCATTGACCAAGACCGAAGCCCAGGCGGCCTTCGGCAACCCGACCGTCTACATGGAGAAATTCCTCGAGACGCCGCGCCACATCGAAATCCAGATCCTGGCCGACGAATACGGCAACGCCATCTATCTGGGCGAGCGCGACTGCT
>JASLDQ010000075.1 GCA_030151505.1 Chromobacteriaceae bacterium | reverse complement strand
ACGCCCGGTCGTCGGCCAGCAGGCCCGGCAGGTTGGTCAAATCGGTTTCAGCAACCTGCAGGTCATCGCCGCCGGTGGCTTGCATCAGCCCTTCCACCAGCAGCAGGTCCGACAGCAGGTAGGCCGCATGGGTGGCCGGCGCGCCGGCGAGGGCCGAGGCGTCCTCCAGGTCCAGGCGGGACAGTCGGTCGATCAAGGCGGTAACGGCGGCAAGGGAGAAGTCGTTCGGCCCGACACCGGGCAGGGCGAGCCGCTTGAGCGCGGGCAGGATGCCGCGGCTGACCGGACGGCTGATGGCGGTCATCGTGACCGGGCCGGGCAAGGCGGCATCCACCCCCTTGAGTCGCTCCGCCAGCAGGGCGCGGGCGGCGGCGAGCTCGGCATCGCTCATCGGCTGGAGCGAGCAGGGCGAGGTCTCGGTATTGCGGATGTGGCGACACAGCTCGTTATGCCACGCCTTCTGGCCGAGCGCATCGCCAAAGGTGTTGCGTTCGCCCGCAATCTGCATGCTGCCGCCGCCAATATCGAGCACGTGGCTGGTCGTCAGCCTGTCTCCCAGCAACTGGCGGGCACCGAGATAGCCATAGGCGCCTTCCCGCCGCTGCGGGATGACCAGCACGGCAACACCGCTCTCTTTGCGGATGCGGCGCAGAACCGGGACGAGGCCGGCGGTATCCTGTTGCGCCGCCAGCCGCCAGGCCGAAAAACCACCGCCGATGCGCGAGCAACGGGCCGTGAGCCCGGCTTGGCGGGGCAAGTCGCGCAGAGCGGCAATGGTTGGCGCGACGGTTTCCTGCAGGCCACGCCCGGCAAGCAAGGGACCAAGGTAGTCGATATCGGCCCGTGCCGTGGCGCTGCGGTTCGATGCTCCCGCCCGGATGCCGGACGAGCCCATGTCGAACGCGATACGGCAGGGCTCGGCGGCGCTGGCCAGCGCGGAAATCAGCCCGCAGGCCAGCGCGGCCAGCAGCCGGCGCGACAGGTGGATGGCGCTCACAGGTGCAGGTAGCCCATCACGCCGGCCAGCAGACCCAGCGCGGTCGAGCCGTAAACCACGGACAGCAGCCAGCGTTTGCGGGTCAGCAGGGTGACGGCGGAAACAGCGATGGCGACCTGCAACAGCGTCGTCGCCATGGCCCAGCGCTCATGAACGTGCATTTCCAGCTCGCTCTTGTGGTCGGCTTCCTTGGCCAGCGCTTCGAGCTTGTCCGCCCCGGCCTTGATCTCTTCTTTTTCCTTCTTGTAGCGTTCCACCGCCTGTCTGAACTTCTCCTGCGCGTCACCGCTGGTCAACGTGACGGAAAGCTCGGCCAGATTCTGCTTGTTGCTCTTGGCCTGATAGTAGTTCCACTGGTTTGACGCGGCGGTTTTCTGGATCGCCGCTTCGTTCTTGTAGAGCAGCGCCGCATTCTGCGAATGCCCGCCCATGTAGCCGAAAATGGCGCCGACCGTGGAGAGGATGGCCGTCAGGACGGCCAAGCGCGAGGTGAAACGGTCGCCGCCGTGCTGGGCGACATGCTCGACCTCATGGTCGTGGGGGCCGTGTACGTGGAATCCGTGACCGGACATTGGCGTGGTTCTCCTGATTCAAGACGGTATTGGGCGTAAAGGGGCCGCGCCGGGAAGCGTCTCCCTGCACCGCTTACGTCAAAAACCCGGCTACATGCGCCGGGCTTTTCGTTCAATCATGCGCCGTTCAGCCCTGAGCAATGCGGGCCTTGATGTGGGCCAGCGCGTCTTCCACCTGATCGATCAGGATCAGGCACACGTCGCCAGGGGATACATGGGCCAGCGCGGTGTCGATGGCGAGGAATTCGCCATGGATTTCCTCGACCTGAGAGGTACGCTTGGCGTGTTGAAGGCCGGCCCGCAACAATCCCAGTACTTCACCATCGGCGCGGCCGCGCTGACAGGCATCCTGATACAGGATGACCTCGTCGAAGGCATCGCCCAGGATTTCGGTCTGCTGGCGGATGTCCTCGTCGCGGCGGTCGCCGGCCCCGCTGATGACCGCGAGGCGGCGCTTGGCCGGCATCGCCTCGATTGCGCGGGTCAGCGCCAGAATCGCATCGGGGTTGTGGCCGTAGTCCGCGATCAGGGTGGCGCCTTGGTAGTCGAACACGTTGAAGCGGCCCGGCGCGGTGGCGTCGTCACTGACAAAGGTGGCGAGTCCGCTGCGGATGGTGTCCCAGCCGATGTTCAGGGCCCAGGCGGCACCGACCGCCGCCATCACGTTTTCGATCTGGAAGCCGATGCGGCCGCCGGCGGTCAACGGGATGTCGGCCAGCAGCAGGCGCTCTGCGTGCTCGCCCTGCGCGGCGACGATGGCATCGCCGTCGACGAAGAGCACCCGCTTGCCCTGGGCGCGGTGGGCCGCCATGACCGGGTGGTTGACGTCATGGGCGAAGAAAGTGACCGCGCCGGGGCAGGTCTTGGCCATGGCCGCGACGTTGGGGTCGGCGGCATTGAGCACGCCCATGCCGGTCGGCGCCACGTTGTCGACGATGACGCGCTTGACCACGGCCAGGTCTTCCACCGTGTTGATGTAGGCGAGGCCAAGGTGGTCGCCCATGCCGAGATTGGTGCAGATCGCCACGTCGCAGCGGTCGAAAGCCAGGCCTTCGCGCAGCACGCCGCCACGGGCGGTTTCGAGCACGGCGGCGTCCACGTCCGGGTGCAGCAGCACGTTGCGGGCGCTGCGGGGGCCGCTGCAGTCGCCGGTGTCGATGCGGCGGCCGTTGATGTAGACGCCGTCGGTGTTGGTCATGCCCACGCGCTTGCCGGTCTGGGTCAGCAGGTGGGTGGTCAGGCGGCCGGTGGTGGTCTTGCCGTTGGTGCCGGTGACGGCCACGACCGGAATGCGGCCGTCTTCGCCCGGCGCGAACATGTTTTCGATGATGGCGCGACCCACGGCGCGACCCTTGCCGAACGAAGGCTGCAGGTGCATGCGCAGGCCCGGCGCGGCATTGACCTCGACGATGCC
>JASLDQ010000066.1 GCA_030151505.1 Chromobacteriaceae bacterium | reverse complement strand
GGCCGCCAGTGCTGTAGCCGAGATTCCTTCAACCAGTGCAAAACAGATGAGCGCGTGTTTCATACCTGTATTCCTCGTTCGAGTATTGCCGGTCGTGGCCGGGAATCCAATGACCGGAGCTGGCCAGTTCGGCCTCTTGCCTGTATGGCGTCACACCACGCGGATTTGACGTATTCACGCCAAGGAGAGGTGACGCCATTGGGTCGCTTCATGCCGGTGGCCGTGTCGGTCCTTGTTCAAGCATTCGGGCATTGCTCCATCGTTATAAGCATGGATGGCCCTCGACCGGATGTTCGGTCCGCTTAACGGTCTTGGGGCGGGTTTTGCCGGCCACGCGCGTCGTTGACTGGAGGTGCGCGTGATGGATTGGGAAGGAATCCGAGGGAAGTGGCAATGGCCGTCGTGCTTGGGGCCTTGTCGGAGAGGCCGGTTTTGCCGGTGAGTCGACATAAATATTTGGCATATTCGCCATTCATGCCTCGAAAAAGCCTCAGATTTCGCGTTTTGAGCCGATATATCTGGAAATGTTTTCCATTTTGCAAGGATCCGAACATGCAAATCACCAATACTCCGGCGTGGTCTTTGCCGACCACGGGCGAGACTCTCAAAAATGATTCGGCGGCTACGCGTGCGAAGTTGTTGAGTTCGGTGGCGGAGACGCTGCGTGAAAACCAGCGCAAGCTGCAGTCGAGTACGGCTCAGGCCCTGCATTCGACGACCAAGCCGAGCCAGTCGTCGAACAAGGCGGCTGCCCGGGAACGGCTCGAAATGCTCAAGGATCAGGTCAAGATGCTTCGCCAGATGATGATCGGCATGACGCCTCAGCAGAAGAAAGGCATGGCGGTGTTGCTGCGTTCCCTGGCGCAGGAGTTGAAGCAGATCGCCAAACAGCTTGGCGGTAGTGACGGTGGAGGCAGTGAGGAGGGGCCGGCTGGCACGGCATCCCCGACGGCGGGGGCAGGGCAGGGAACTGGTGCTGCGGACAAGGTTGCGGATGCAGGCTCGGCCTCGGCTGATGTATCAAGCGGTTCGAGCCCGTCGGCCGAGGCGGCCCCGGATACGGACAGCGACGCTGCCGGGGACGAAGCGACGGACAAGCCGGAGGAGACGCCGGCCGACGCCGGCGCCGATCAGGGGGCGCAGGTGGCCGCTGCGGGCAGCAGCCTGGCCGCGAGCAATGGCGACACGCGTGAAACCCGCCCCGGCGAGGCTCGCGCGGTACTGAGCCTGCATTTGCGTCTGGCGCGCAGCGACAAGCTGGAGCTCGATCCGGAAGACGCAAGGAAGCTGAAGGAAGTGATGGAGGCGCTCAAGCAGCTGGTCCGGCAAGTCCGGTCGGTGGACCGGGATGACAAAGATGCCAAACAGGCCGAGGAAATTCTGGCCTCGCTGAATCAGGATCTCGGCGATCAGGCCGCCAGTATCAGCCTGCAGGTGTGAATGTGGCTCGTTTGGCGACAACGTGAAGGCCGGTGGCCCGGGACCATCTCGTCCGGTCTTTCACGCGTGGGCTGAGAGGGCGGCGAACAGGCCGGGCGAGCATCCCGGCACAGCCTGTGTCACCTGGCCGTCATAGCGGGCCGGGCACCTTGGGTCATCATCATGCTGGGGGTGGCGTTGATCGGGAATGGTTGACATGTACGCAGGATGGATCATGGTTAATCAAGATCCATCGGGCGCAGGAACGTCGGGCTCCGCCAAGGGATGCCGGTCGGGCGATGCGTCATTTCTTTCAATGGAAAGGAGCGTTCATGACCACTCGCACCCCGCCGGCCGGCTTTCAGTCCATACCGAGCAACCAATTGCATCACCAGATCTTTCAAGAGCACGAGCACGATACCTACAAGCTCCAGCACAAGCTGTCCGAGCCTTCCGTCTGTCCCGATTGCGGCGCGGTCTTTCACGCCGGCCGCTGGCAGTGGGGCGCACGGCCGAGCGGTGCGGCGGAGGTGGTCTGTGCCGCGTGTCATCGGGTGCGCGACCATTTCCCCGCTGGCTTCGTCCATATCGGCGGGCAGTTCTTCCGCGATCACCGCGACGATCTGACGGCCCTGATCCGTCACCACGAAGAACGGAGCAAGGCCGAGCATCCGCTCAAGCGCATCATCGCCGTCGAGGACACGGAGGACGGCGTACTGGTGACGACCACCGACATCCATCTTGCGCGCGAAATCGGCGAGGCGCTGCACCACGCCTATCAGGGCGAACTGGAGTTCCATTACAACGACGCCGAAAAGCTTCTGCGCGTGCATTGGCAGCGCTAGGTCCATCCGGCAACAACGCAAAAACGCCCGCGGGATCATTCCTGCGGGCGTTTTTGCGTCTGCGGCAAGGGGGTGATGCTTCCCCCGTGCGGTCAGTTGGCGGCCAAGGCCTCGATCGACACGACCAGCTTCACTTCGTCGCTGACGGCCGGGACGAAGGTGCTCATGCCGAAATCGCTGCGCTTGATGACGGTGTAGGCGTCGGCACCGTAGGTGTCCTTGCCCATCATCGGGTGCTTGGCGCGGGTGAAGCGGGTCACTTTCAGGGTCACCGGCTTGGTCACGCCGAGCATGGTCAGGTCGCCCTTGACGGCGGCCAGCTTGTCACCCTTGAACTGCAGGTCTTTCGACTTGAAGGTGATGCTCGGGAATTTTTGCACGTTGAAGAATTCCGGGCCCTTCAGGTGCTCGTCGCGCTTGTCGTTGAAGGTAGCCAGCGAGGCGGTGTCGATGTTGATGTCGACCGCACCCTTCTTGGCCTTGGCATCGACCACGACCTGGCCGCTGGTCTTGGTGAAGCTGCCGCGCTGGGTGGAGAAGCCCAGGTGGCCGATTTCATAGGTGGCGTAGGTGTGGGTCGGATCGACGGTGTAGGTCACCGGTTCAGCGAAGGCACTGGTGGCGAGGGCGGCGAGGGCGGAGGCGATCAGCAGTTTTTTCATGGTGGGGTTTCCTTTGGGGGATGAGTTTGTCAATCAAGTGACGGGGTGATTGGGGTGTTGAAACGGGTACGGTGCTTATTTGGTCAGGGCTACGCGGAACTTGATCTGCACATCGTTCGCAACGGTGTCGGTGTCCTTCCACGAGCCTTCGCCGATGTTGAAGTCGAGCCGGTGGATGGTCAGACTGCCGTCGGCCACGCGCAGCGCGCCCTGTTCGGTCACGGTCAGCGGCGCGGCGACGTCGCGGGTGATGCCCTTGATCGTCAGCTTGCCGTCGGCCTGGAACTTGCCGCCGCCCAGCGACTTGATCTGGGTGGTGACGAAGCGGGCGGTCGGGTAGGCCGCGCTGTTGAACCAGTCCTTCTTCTGCGCTTCGGCGATGGCTTCCTTGCCTGGCAGGCGCAGGCTCTTCATGTCGATGCTGAAGTCGGCCTTGCCGGTTTCCGGCTTGGCCGGGTCGAAGGCGACGTCGGCGGTGAACTTGCCGAACTGGCCGTCGACCGGCACGCCGAACTGCTTGAAGGTGAAGGCGATTTTGCTCTTGTCGTAGGCTGGGGCCTTGGCCTGGCTCAGCGGGGCGGCGATGGCGACGGCGGCGAGCAGCGGGATCAGTATCTTGCGCATGGTGTGTTCCTTGGGTCGGATTGGGTTAGCGTGCCCGGCCGCCAAACGGCAGCATGCGGGTCAGAATGTCGTCACGGTCGATCAGATGATGCTTGAGCGCGGCGCCGATATGGCCGGCCAGCAGCGCGATCAGGCCGTAGTTGAGCCAAGCGTGCAGCGCCTTGAGCGTGTCGCCCAGCGCTTCGTCCGGCTGCACCAGGTCCGGCAGTGGAAACAGGCCGAGGTAAACCACCGGAAAGCCCTTGGCGCTGCTCATTGCCCAGCCCGACAAGGGGATGGCGATCATCAGCAGATAGAGCAGGCCGTGGGTGACGCTGGCAAGCTGCTGCTGCCAGGCCGGCATGTTGTCCGGCAGGGCCGGCGGACGGGCGATGTGGCGCCAGACGATGCGGGCGGCCACCAGGATCAGGACGCTGACGCCCATCCACTTGTGCCAGTTGATCAGTTTCATCTTCAGCGGCGACAGCGCCATGTCGTCGAGCGACAGGCCGACGCCGAGTGCGGTCAGGATCAGGACGGCCATCAGCCAGTGCAGGCTCATCGACAAGGGGTGGTAGCGGACGGGGCTGGCCATCAGGGGTTTCCTTTTGCTTCTTCAAGTACCTGGCGCAAGTGCGCCAGTGCGGTTTGCAGGTCATTCAGTTCGGCGGTGTCGAAACGTTCGAACGCCAGCGCCATGTAGTCCAGATGTGCC
>JASLDQ010000045.1 GCA_030151505.1 Chromobacteriaceae bacterium | reverse complement strand
AGCGTGATTCTGGGTGTGCCGGCCTGACTGACGGCGGCCGGTAGGCCAGTACCCGGTACGGGAGCAGGACTGAAACCGCGTCCAACGCCAGCGCGCAGGCCGCTCGAACCGGAGGACGAATCCGGGTGGCTGCGCTCGGCGGTGCCCGACCGCTTGTTCGGGGTCGACCGCAGGGTGACGCAACAATGAAGAAGCCCCGGGCGTATGCCCGGGGCTTCTTCACACCGGCCGGCAGCTCAGCGGAGGCGGATGACTCCGCAGGCCTGCCGTGCCCCCGAATTGCCGGCGGGCTGGGTGACGAAGTCGTCGGCGGACGCATGCACGATGATTCCCCGCCCGACGATGCTGTTGCGGCCTTCTCCTAGCGAGACGCCCTTGAGCACGGTCGACAGTTCGGCCCGGCCGCTGGCGTCGGCAACCAGCATGGGCAGATCGCCCAGGTGATGCTCGGCGCTGTCCGGGGAACCGTGCGGTTTGCCGGTCGGGTTGAAGTGGCCGCCGGCGCTGCTGCCGTCGGGTGCCGAACAATCGCCCTTGTCATGGACGTGGATGCCATGTCCGCCCGGCGTCAGGCCGTGGACGCGGGCTTCGAGACGCACGCCGGTCTCGACCTCGACGAGGCGGACGAATCCGCTGACGTTGTTGCCTTGGGTCGGCATCAGGCGGGCTTCGGCTGCGGGTTTTCCGGTGGTGGCCATGCCGCTGCAGCCGGCGAGCTGGGTGGCGGCCAGGGTGACGGAGACGAGGAGGCGAATATTCTTGGTGTTTCCTTTCTTCTGGCGGGAAGGCGGCGAGAGAGGCGGTTTGACGGGCCGAAACGCGTCGTTGGTCCATCATGGTCGAGAGATCGCCCGAAGGAAAGCCGGCATTGCCCGGGACGCGTGGCATCCGGACCGGACATGACAAGGCTCCGGCCTATGCCGGAGCCTTGGTGGATTTCCCCCGGAACGGGACCGGATCGCGGACGAGGCGGCGGTGAGGGGGGACCGCGACGCGTGCGGACGGTGCATCGTCCGCCGCTGCGCAGGGGCGACTTTATGCTTTCATCAGTTCGCGCAGCACATAGGGCAGGATGCCGCCGTGCTTGTAGTAGTCGACCTCGATCGGCGTGTCGATGCGGCACAGCACCGCCACGTCGCGGCGGCTGCCGTCGGCGGCGGTGATGCGCAGGGTCAGGTCCTGCTGCGGTTGCAGACGGGCATCCACCCCGAGCACATCGAAAGTCTCGTCACCCTTCAGTCCCAGCGACGCCACGCTGTCGCCGCCTTTGAACTGCAGCGGCAGCACGCCCATGCCGACCAGATTGCTGCGGTGGATGCGCTCGAAACTGCGCGCCACCACGGCCTTCACTCCCAGCAATTGCGTGCCCTTGGCCGCCCAGTCGCGGCTGGAGCCGGTGCCGTATTCCTCGCCGGCCAGCACCACGGTCGGGATGCCGCGCTGGCGGTAGCTCATCGCCGCGTCGTAGACGCTGGTCTGCTGGCCGTCCAGCAAGGTATAGCCGCCTTCGACGCGGCTGCCGTCCGCCTTGGGTGGCAGCATCAGGTTCTTGACCCGGACGTTGGCGAAGGTGCCGCGGATCATCACGTCGTGGTTGCCGCGGCGCGAGCCGTAGCTGTTGAAGTCCGGCTTGGCGACGCCGTGCGCGAGCAGATACTGGCCGGCCGGCGTGCTTTCCTTGAACGAGCCGGCCGGGCTGATGTGGTCGGTGGTGACCGAGTCGCCCAGTATCAGCAGCGGCTTGGCGCCGGTGATGTCGCCGATGCTGCCCGGCTGCATCGAGAAGTCGTCGAAGAACGGCGGTTTGGCGATATAGGTCGACTTCGGCCAGTCGTACACCTGCCCGGTCCGGGCGGTGATCGCGTTCCACAGGTCGTGGTCCTTGGTGAAGTCGCCGTACAGGCGGCGGAAGATGGCCGGATTCAGCGCGGTCGACATCAGCGCGGCGATCTCGTCGGAGCTGGGCCAGACGTCGCGCAGGTAGACCGGCTGGCCATCGCGTCCCGTGCCCAGCGGTTCGGTTTCCAGGTCGACGTTGACCCGGCCAGCGATGGCGAAGGCCACCACCAGTGGTGGCGAGGCGAGGAAATTGGCGCGCAGGTTGGGGTGGATGCGGGCCTCGAAGTTGCGGTTGCCCGACAGCACGGCGGCGCAGACCAGGTCGTTCTGCAGGATGGCCTCGTTGAGTTCCAGGGCAAGGTCGCCTGCGTTGCCGATGCAGGTGGTGCAGCCGTAAGCCGCGACGTTGAAGCCGAGCTGGTCGAGGTAGGGCTGCAGACCGGTTTCGCGCAGGTATTCGGTGACCACGCGCGAGCCGGGGCCGAAACTGGTCTTGACCCGGCCGTTGACGCTCAAGCCCTTTTCCACCGCTTTTTTCGCCAGCAGGCCGGCAGCCAGCAGCACGCCGGGGTTGGAGGTGTTGGTGCAGGAGGTGATGGCCGCGATCAGCACGTCACCGCTGCCGACATCCCCGCCCTGGACATGCCCGGCGGTGTGGCCGGCGGCGGGGTGGTTGTCGACCATCTCGACCGCGTTGCGCGCCGGGCTGCCGGTGCTGAGATGCTGGTCGTTGTCGGCCACGACGGCGCCGGTCGTGCTGGCGGGGTAGCGTTTTTCCAATTCGCCGGCCGGCTTGCCGAAACCGTTGTCGGCCACCGGCGCAGAGAACAGCCGCTCGAAGGTTTCCTTCATCTTCGGCAGCTCGATGCGGTCCTGCGGGCGCTTGGGGCCGGCCAGGCTCGGCACGATGGTGGCGAGATCCAACGTCAGCGTCTTGGTGTAGGCGATCTCGCCAGTGCGCGGCATGCCGAACAGGCCCTGCGCCTTGAAGTAAGTTTCGAAGGCTTCGATTTCGGCGTCGGTGCGGCCGGTGCCGCGCAGGTAGGCGATGGTTTTGTCGTCGACCGGGAAGAAGCCCATCGTCGCGCCGTACTCGGGGGCCATGTTGCCGATGGTGGCGCGGTCGGTCACGGTCAGGCTGGCCGCGCCCTCGCCGAAGAATTCGACGAACTTGCCGACTACTTTTTCGCGTCGCAGCAACTCGGTCACGGTCAGCACCAGATCGGTGGCGGTGATGCCTTCGCGCAGCTTGCCTTGCAGTTCCACCCCGACCACGTCCGGGGTGAGGAAATACACCGGCTGGCCCAGCATGCCGGCCTCGGCCTCGATCCCGCCCACGCCCCAGCCGACCACGCCGACGCCGTTGATCATGGTGGTGTGGCTGTCGGTGCCGACCAGGGTGTCGGGGAAGTACACGCCGTCACGCTGCTGCACGCCGCGGAACAGGTATTCCAGATTGACCTGGTGGACGATGCCGATGCCGGGCGGCACCACCTTGAAGGTGTCGAAGGCCTGCATCCCCCATTTCATGAACTGGTAGCGCTCTCGGTTGCGCTGGAACTCCAGCTCCATGTTCTGGCGCAGGGCGTCGGGGGTGCCGTAGTAGTCGATCATCACCGAGTGGTCGACCACCAGATCGACCGGCACCAGCGGTTCGATGGTTTTGGGGTTCTTGCCCAGTTGCTCGGCCACGTTGCGCATCGCGGCCAGATCGGCCAGAAGCGGCACGCCGGTGAAGTCCTGCAGGACCACCCGCGCGACCACGAAGGGAATCTCGTCGTTGCGGGCGGCGTTGGGCGCCCAGTTGGCGAGCTGGCGGACGTGTTCTTCGGTGATCTTCTTGCCGTCGCAATTGCGCAGCACCGATTCCAGCACCAGCCGGATCGACACCGGCAGGCGGGAAACCGGCCCCACGCCGGCCGCTTCGAGCGCCGGGAGGCTGTAGTAGCTGCCGGTTTTGCCGGACGGCAGGGTAAGAGTCTGACGGGTGTTGAACAGCGAGTGCGACATGATGATCTCCGTAGGATGGTCGCGCCGGGCGGCGCGGGAGCGTGGCATGTGGTCTAAGGAAACCATACTCCGTCCCTTGCCCGTCGGAAACCCTGTTTGTCTTATATAAGACCTGTCGCGTTAGCCCGGATTTCAGGCGCCGAAACAAGGTGGATCGTGCCTTGCACCGCGTCATTTCCTTCACAGGGGCTGGGCATATCGATAGAATAGGGCGGATTCAGCCGCCCCGCCCGGGGTGGCCCGGCATGTTCCGATGCCCGTCTCATGCCGGTGAGTTTCAACGCAACCCGCAAAACAGAGAAGAGAGGATGAAGCCGTGCTAGAAGCATATCGCCAGCATGTCGCAGAACGCGCCGCCCTTGGTATTCCGCCGCTGCCGCTCAGCGCCCAGCAGACCGCAGATCTGGTCGAGCTGCTGAAAAACCCGCCTGCCGGCGAAGAAGCATTCCTGGTCGAGCTGATTACCTACCGCGTTCCGGCCGGTGTGGACGATGCCGCCAAGGTCAAGGCCGGCTTCCTCGCCGCCGTCGCCAAGGGTGAAGTCGCCTGTGGCCTGATCTCCCGCGAAAAAGCCACCGAACTGCTCGGCACCATGCTGGGCGGCTTCAACGTCAAACCTCTGATCGACCTTCTCGGCGACGCCGCCGTCGGGACCGCCGCTGCCGAAGGCCTCAAGAAGACCCTGCTGGTATTCGACTTCTTCCACGACGTCAAGGAACTGGCCGACAAGGGCAATGCCAACGCCCGCGCCGTGCTGCAATCCTGGGCCGACGCCGAATGGTTCACCTCGCGTCCGGAAGTCGCCCAGTCCATGACCCTCACCGTGTTCAAGGTCACCGGCGAAACCAACACCGACGACCTGTCGCCGGCCCCCGACGCCTGGAGCCGTCCGGACATCCCGCTGCACGCCCTCGCCATGCTGAAGAACCCGCGTCCGGGCATCGAAGCCGATGAGCCGGGCAAGGTCGGCCCGATCAAGCAGCTCGACGCGCTGAAGGCCAAGGGCAACCTGGTGGCCTACGTCGGCGACGTGGTCGGCACCGGTTCCAGCCGCAAGTCCGCCACCAACTCGGTGCTGTGGTTCACCGGCGACGACATTCCGTTCGTGCCGAACAAGCGCTTCGGCGGCGTGTGCCTCGGCTCCAAGATCGCCCCGATCTTCTACAACACCATGGAAGATGCCGGCGCGCTGCCGATCGAACTCGACGTGTCCAAGATGGACATGGGCGACGTGATCGAACTGCGCCCGTACGAAGGCAAGGCGCTGAAGAACGGCGAAGTCATCGCCGAATTCCAGGTCAAGTCCGATGTGATCTTCGACGAAGTGCGTGCCGGCGGCCGCATTCCGCTGATCATCGGTCGCGGCCTGACTGCCAAGGCCCGCGAAGCACTGGGTCTGCCGGTCTCCACCCTGTTCCGCCTGCCGAAGAACCCGGCCGACTCTGGCCGCGGCTTCTCGCTGGCCCAGAAGATGGTCGGCCGCGCCTGCGGCCTGCCGGAAGGCCAGGGCGTGCGTCCGGGCACCTACTGCGAACCGAAGATGACCACCGTCGGCTCGCAGGACACCACCGGCCCGATGACCCGCGACGAGCTGAA
>JASLDQ010000044.1 GCA_030151505.1 Chromobacteriaceae bacterium | reverse complement strand
CGGCGCGCGCAGGCGCCCTCGTCCTCAGCTTGGCCAACGGTCGCGCTTGTCAATACGGAATGCCTCCGCGCCAGCTAACAAAAACCCGGTCATCGACCGGGTTTTTTGCGTCTCAGAAACTGCTGCAGGTATTGGCGGCCGCGTTCCCCGTGTGCGCCCGCGCGCCGGTTTGGTCGAGGCTGAGCGTGCCGCAGCGCAGCCGGTTGGGCGAGCCGGCCGGGGCGGGGAAACCGTCCATCGTCGCCTGGTTGCCGACCGGGGTCGCGGTCAGGGTGAAGGCGGTCTGGGTGGGCGTGTTGGCGGCAAACGCGAAGGCATAGACGTTCTGGGGGCTGTTCAGGCTGGTGGCGCAGGCCAGCGCCGGCAGGGCCACCGCCACGCCGGCGCTGGTCAGGTCGTAGCGCTGGCTCAGGGTGTAGTTGCGTTCCATGAACTGCGCGTATTCGTGCAGGCAGCCGGCGGCGGCCCCCCGCCGGCTTTTCACGACGTAGTCCTGATAACCGGGGTAAGCGATCACGGCCAGGATGCCGACGATCGCCACGGTAATCATCAATTCGATCAGGGTGAAGCCATGCGGGTATCCGGGCCTGGGCGTCATGGTGAGCCTCCTGCAATGGGTGGGGGTGCCGGACCGGCGCGTACCGGTCCGGCCGGCTAATCGCCGACGATTTCGTACCAGGCGATGCGCCCGGTCTGGTAGGCGAGTCGTCCGCTCAGCGTGGTGGGGGTGGCGATGTTGCCGCTGTTGCCGCCGAGCAGGATCTTGCCGCCGACGAACGAGACTTCGGCGGTCAGCGCGCCGCTGATCTGGATTGACCCGACCGTACTCAGCACCTTGTTGATGGTGACCTTGTCGCTGTCGTTGTAGAGGCCGTCGTTGTTCTGGTCGAAGTACGGCGTCGCCAGACTGGTGCCGGTGAACGGGTTGATGGCGTTGATATAGCTGTTGCCCCCACCGGCGCACGGGTCGGTGGAGGGCACGAAGCTGCTGGCCAGCAGCACGCTGCCGAGGAACTGGCTGCGCGACAGGATGCGCTCGCCCGCGCCGGTGCTGCTCGGGTTGAGCAGATCCAGGTACCAGCCCGATTTGCCGACCATGTCGTTGGCCGTGGCCAGCGAGAAGGTCCGGACGGTGCGGCCCTGGGCATCGGTCGTCAGCCCGGCGACGCTGCGCTGGGTCAGCGTGCCGGCGCGCGCGCCGATGGGCTGGCCGGCGTCGATCAGGCCGTACCAGCTCTGCACCTGCAGATTGCTGCTGTCGTCCGAGGTCATGTAGCGGCCGGTGCCGAAGAACAGCCAGCGCTGGTTGGTGCGCGGATGCAGGCCGATGGCGATCCCGCCGGTGATCGGCTGGATCTGGTTGCTGCCGTTGCGCGCCTGGAACAAGGGCTGCGGCACGGTGCCGCTCTTGAACGCGCTGTCCCACTTGCTCGGATCGGTGCCGTTCAGGTCGAACTTCCACACATTGCCGAGCAGGTCGCCGGCGTAGAACAGGTCGGGAATGCCGTCTCCGTCCGCATCCCAGCCGGTGGGGACGCTCAGCCCGTTGCTGCTGGTGGACGACCCCGTCTGGGTGTCGATCTTGCGGATCAGCGCGCCAGTCTGCAGGTTGACGACGAACAGCATGGCCCGCTCGCTGGCGCTGTTGGGGCCGTTGCCGACGATGGCGGCCCAGACGCCGTTGTTGAGTCTGGCGATGACGGGCGGGCCGGCGGTCAGGCCGAGATCGGGGTCGGTGAACTCCCACAGCACCTTGCCGGCATTGAAGCTGCCCGGCGCGGTGACATCCAGTGCGTACAGCCCGCCGCCGCCCAGCCCCAGCGTTCCGACCAGAATGTTGCGGTTGCCGGTGGCCGCGTTGGCGGGCGAGACGGCCACCTCGCCGTCGACGAAATATTTGTGGGTGTAGGCCGGGTCGCTGAGCAGCTTGAGCTTGGAGAACACCGGCGAAGGCACGTAGGCGAACTGCTCCACCCCGGTGCTGGCGTTGAAGGCGTGCAGCATGCCGTCGTTGGTGCCGATGAATACCGTGTCGTTGCTGGCGAGGTAGTAAGGGGCGGAGTGGACCGGATCGCCGATCGGCGAGGTGCGGCGGCGGTAGAT
This sequence comes from Chromobacteriaceae bacterium, assembly GCA_030151505.1. GTDB lineage: Bacteria > Pseudomonadota > Gammaproteobacteria > Burkholderiales > Aquaspirillaceae > JASLDQ01. The sequence continues at coordinate 5,815 of JASLDQ010000044.1, read as the reverse complement.
CGGCGCGATGGTCGCGGTTTCCCGGCTGCGGTCGCCGCGCAGGTAGTCCAGCACGGTGCTGACGTTGCCGAGCGCGGTTTTTTGCGCGGTGCTCAGGCTGGCCCAGGTAAAGGCGACACCGCCGCTGCCGCTGTCGTTCTTGGTGTAGATGGTGCGCGAGCCGAAGGCCGGCAGGGCGGTGCTCGCCTTCCACACCGGCGTGGTCGACAGCGCGCCGGTCGTGCTGTTGAACGAATATGCCTCGATCTCGCCGCCCCAGCTGCTGTCGAAGCGGGCGGAAAAAACCTTGCTGCTGGTCGTCAGGGTCGACGAGTTGATGTCCACCTTGGACACCGCGCCGGAGCTGGCGATCGACGCCAGCGCGGCTTTCAGCCCGTCGGTGAATTCGGACGGATTCTGCGCTGCCACGAAGGCGCCGCGGCTGTTGACGGCGGCGTGCCACATGTCGTCGATCTTGGCCGCATTGCTCGACGTCGGATCGGGCCAGTTCTTGGCACCGCTCGTGAGCGCCGGCAGGTCGGTGTCCGGGTTCAGCGTGCCCTGGACGCCGATGGACAGGGTGAAGGTGGTCATGTGCTGCCAGAACGCCGGGTCGCCGGGCGTGGGGGCGACGCTGTTGCCGAGGCTGGTGTTCAGGTCCCGGTTCCAGTAGTACATGGCGATGTCCGCCAGCGTGTTGCTGTAGCTGTCGCTATAGGGTCGGGCCGGGGAGTAGGCGTAGCTTTGCGAGTTGGGACCGGTGACAGTCGGGCCATTGCTGTTGTCGACATTGCCGATGCTGACGTTGCTGTCGTTCCAGTAGCCGTCCGAGGTCAGGATGGTGAAGCTGCGGCGGCAGGCCAGCTGCGGCGCCGGCCCCCACGGCCCGGTGTTGGAGCTGTCGCGGAAGTATTCGCCGACGCCGATCAGGGCGGTGCGCGACGGGGTGCCGTTGGCCCCGATCGGGGTGGTGAGCACGTTGTTGAACCAGTTGGTGCGGTTGGTGCCCGAGAACGTGCCCGAGAGCGGGATGTCCATGGCGGTGCCGGCGTTGTTGATGGTGCGGAAGCCGACCCGGAAATCGTTGGGCGACAGCTCGTTGAACGCGGTGGTGAGCGCGGCGCGGGCGGCCAGAATGCGGGAGCGGTAGTAGCTGAACCAGTTGGCGAAGTTCTGGACTTCCTGGGCGGCCGTGCGGGTCTTGCTGCCCCAGGTGAGCGATGCAACCGAGGTCTCGCCAGTTGTTCCGCTGCTGTTGATGCTGGCGCGGTACATGGTGCCGCTGCGGTACTGGTAACGGTAGTAATTGGTCCGGTCAGTAGTACTGCCACTGCCTTTGTAGACGTAGAAGGTGATCGGGTAGAACGATTTGCTGCTGCTATTGGTATTCCCGTTCGTATCGGCCCAGTTCGCGCTCTGGGTGGCCTGCTGGGTCAGGTCGAGGCTGCCGGCGCTGGTGAGGCTTGGATTGTAGTAGGCCGCGGTGGTAGTGGCGTCCGGGTAGGACGAGCCGTCCGCCTTCTTCCACGGAGCATAGTCAATGGCCGGATCGTAGAACGTGCTGTTGCCGGTCGCCGAGCGGCGGAGGACGCCGTTGGTGTTGGTGGCGTCGAAAGTCAGCACGGCATTGGTGTAGACCGAGCTGCCATAGGCATTGTTCGGCCGTGGAAACAGGTAATAGGCCGATCCCGGAATGTTGTCATCCGGCATGATCTCGAACTGCATGCTGCCCGAGTCGTCCAGCAGCAGCATGATGTTGGACGGCGGCAGGCTGCCGGCCTGCAGCGGCGTGTCGGGGAGACTGAGCGCGGCGTGCGAACCCGTCGCGGCCAGGGTCAGGAGCAGGGCGAGGGAGGAGCGGGGGGATAAGCGGCGCATGATGCCAGTCCTTCAGGGAAGCCGGACACTGGATTGAATAACGACGGTCGAACGGTCGGTCTGCTGGACGCGGGCGGTGATGCGGAACACCGACCCCAGACAGTTCTTTGCCATGGGGCTCTCCTGGTCGCAGCCGACCCACTTGGGCAGATCGCCCATGTATTCGACGATGAACTGCGGCGTGACGCCGGGTTGCAGCGGGTTGCCGACATTGGTCGCCACGTTGCGCCACACCACGTTGCTGCGGCTCCAGCGCGGTGCGAGCGCCGGATCGGGCTTGTTGCAGACGCCGTTGGCGCAGTCGTTGGGCGAAATCAGGCCGGCGGCCGGCACTGCCGGCGAGGTCAGGGCGAGCGCCTCGCCTTCCCGCAGCGCCGACTCGGCCGCCTGCAGGGTCAGGTTGCGGTCGTTCAGGTTGGCACTCATGCGCTCCTGCATGCCGGTGCCGCGCAAGGCAAACACCGCCAGCAGGGACAGGATGGCCAGCACGATCAACGAGACGGCCAGCACAATGCCGTGCTGGCGGGCAGGGCGGGGCGCGTGCGTCATGTCGTTCTGCTCCGCAGATTGGTAGTCAGGTTGAAGGTGCGGGACACGGTTTCGGTCGCGGCGTTGCTGCCGTCCATATGGCCGTTGACGGTGAGCGTGACGCGCATGGCCAGGACCGCCCCCCAGTCGGTGATCGCGGTGGCGTCGACATACTGCACGCCGTTTTCGGCCAGATAAGTCACCTGCATGTCCGTCACTCCGCTGGCGATTTCAATGGGGGCGGCCGCGTTCTGGCGCAGGAACAGGCCGGGGCCGTCGCGGCCGTTGCCGATATACCAGGCGTCGGTAAAGAAACGGTAGATCGTCGCGCCGGCTGGATAGGTGTAGGCGGCGTTGCCGCAGCCCGCCGCCGGGTCGGCGTAACCGAGGTTCTGGCTGCAGTTGCCGGGTGCTGCGCCGCCCGCGGCGTGCAGGATCAGCGCCGAGCCGGTGGGCTGCGCCGCGCTGGCCTGGAAGATGCTCGCCTGCCGGTAGTCGCAGACCAGCAGCAGGTCGCCGGTATTGATGCCGTGGTTGGCCACGTTGACGGTAAAGGTGGCCGTGCCGCTGTTGTGGTTGGTGACGATCAGCCCGGCGTCGGAGGGGCCGGTCAGGATCAGGGCGTCGGGAATGACGGCGTTGGCCGGGGCGTTGGGGTCGCCGACGCGGGTCGCGGTGGCGGTGCCGAAGGCGGCGAAGGGGGCGACCTGATTGCCCTCGTAGCCGCGCAGGCCGGAGCCGAAGGTCGACGACCAGAGGGGGGCGGCTCCTTGCGCGCCGTTGAGCACGTTCGCCACCCGGTAGAAGTACTGCGCCGGCACCACGCTTTCGTCGCGCAGGCGCTGGGTCGAGCAGCCGGTCGATCCGGCCCGGCGGATGTCGCGCGCGATCAGCTCGAAGGCGTTGCGCGTCATTTCCTGTGTCCGGGACAGGTTTTCCTGCACGCGATAGGTCTGGCGGTTGCCCAGCATGACGCTGAGGGCGGCACCGATGAGGATCATGCCCAGCGCGATCGAGACCATCAGCTCGACCAGGGTGATGCCGGACTGGCGGAAGCGGGGCCGGATGTTCACAGCAGCACCCGTGTCACCAGCTGCTGCGGGTTCTGGCCGGCGGTGCCGCGAGCGTCGTTCCACTGCACCGTGACCACATGAATCCCGCCGACCAGCGCCACTTGTCCACAAGCGGTGTTGTCGCCCAGATTGGTCCGCAGGCTGGCCACCCAGTTGGCGAGATCGCTCAGGGCCAGCCCGCTGCCGGCGCTGCCGGCGGCGGCGCACTGCGCCAGCGTCATGGTGTAACCGCCGTTGCGTGCCACGGTGAGGTTGGAACGCATTGCATCGATGATCGAGTAGCTGAGCACGACGGCCGAAGCGCGTTGCATCGCACTCTGGTTGTTGCGCAAGCCGCCAGCCTGCAGGGCGGCCAGCCCCAGCAGGCCGATGGACAGCAGCATGATCGACACCAGCACTTCCAGCAGGCTGGTGCCCCGTTGGCGGGCGGTGCCGGAAGGCGGGACGGAAGGGCGGCGTTTCATGTCAGTTCCCCATCGGGGCCGGGCAGGCCCCATTGTTGGCGACCCGGAGGACATCGAACTGGGAGCCCGCGCGCAGGTTGACGGTGCGGGCGTTCTCGTTCGGCGCGGTCGTGACCATGCAGACGGACAGGGTGGTGTCCATCGTCGCAGCGCCGTTGCGGGCGAAGCCGTCCGGCCGGAAGGACACCACATTGCCGGTCGCCGCCAGGGTCGGACCGGCCTCGATCCGCAGAGTGTCGGCGATGCGGCGGTTGCTGCGCAGCAGCGTTTCGCCCGCGTCACGGCTGCCGTTGCGGTTGTTGTCGACGAACACGATCCAGCCTCCCCAGCTCCCGGCGGTGTTGTCGCAGCTTGCGCCGTCTTCGCTGCGGCAAAACACCACGCGCAGGTTCTGGCGTATCGCCTCGCTGCGGGCGAGGTTCAGCGCCGCGAGAATGTCGTTGGCCTGATTGGTCAGCCGGCCAGAGTTCACAAACCCCTGCAGCGACGGCACGCCGAGCGTCAGCAGGATGGCGAACACCGCGACGGTGACCATCAGCTCTATCAGGGTGAACCCCTGCGGGATGCAGGCATGCTTGATGTGGGTCATTGGTCATCTGCCGGGTGATCGCGTTATGACTTTGGGCTTCCTTCTATGAAGTAATACGCATCGTGGAGGCGACAACCAAGGCATCTGGCATGAGCGGTTGGGTGGGCGGGCTGGAAGGTTGGGTGAGGGGGGCGGTCGGCCAGCGTCCATGTCGCTGGCTTGTGACGTCGTTTGCGAATGGCCGCAAAGTCAGGGCAGTCCGGCTAGCTAGATCGGAGGACTCGCGGGAGTGGGGCGGCCGTGTCCGCGACGTCTGGCCCACTCCCCAGTGTCCCGGCCGTCCAGCAGTCAGGAACAGCCTGGTGTTGTTTTCCCGAGCAGTTGCAACGGTCCCGGATCCGCCGAGGCCCACGCGGCACGCACCGGCCGGCAGTGGTTCGCCTCGGTGAGCGGGGCCTACGCGTTCCGGCACGACACCTTCATCCTGTCGCCCTGTGGCCGGCTGGCTCTGGCATCCACCCAGCGGGATGCCGCCACAGAAACGGGGGCCGGAAGCTACAACCTGGTGTATTTCGATCAGCAGGTGCCGACCACCAAGGTGTCGGTCGGTTTGCGCGGCGAGTCCACCGTCATGCCGGAATCCGGTACGATGCGCCCGTACTTCCGGATCGAATATCAGCGCGACTTCGACAATCCGGGAGCCGCCCGGATGGCGTATGCGGACGACACGTCCACGGTCTACCAGGTCCTCGGGGCCGGGGTGGCGCGCAATGCGCTGGTGTTCGGCATCGGCAGCGACTTTCTGTTCCGTCGGGTCTGGACGCTGAACGGGCGCTACCAGTACACCAACAACTCGGGGGCGATGACGATGCACACCTTATGGCCTCAGCCTGAGGCGGTCGTTCTGAGTCGTGGTGCCGGACGCGGCAGCGCAGTGAAAAGGCCGGGATGTTTCCCGGCCTTTTTGGCGTTTACCGCGAGGCGTCGGCCGGTTCGATGCGAACGGCAATGTCGCGCGGGATGAGGAGCTTGGCCAATGAACGAGGATAAAGACGGATGAGACCTGTCTGGGTGCTGGCTAGAACCGCGCTGTTGTTGTGCCTGCTGTGCCTCGCCCCATGGGTCTGGGGCGCGGAGGGCCGGCAGGCGGTCGGAGGCGTGCTTGATCTGCGCGGCTGGGACGGTCGCGAGGCGGTGACGCTGGACGGACAGTGGGGCGTTGCGTGGCCCAGCCTGCCGGCCGGCGCGGAGCGCTCGGCCTTCATCCGGGTGCCGGGGTTGTGGAACACGTTGCCCGGTTCAAGCTCCGGGATGGGGATGGCGGTGTATTCCCTACGCCTCTACCTGCCACCGGATTCGCCTCC
>JASLDQ010000038.1 GCA_030151505.1 Chromobacteriaceae bacterium | reverse complement strand
TCGATCGGCGAGATGAAGCATGCGGACCGGCTGATCGACCGCATCCTGATGCTGGACGGCCTGCCCAACCTGCAGGCCCTGCACAAGCTGCTGATCGGCGAGTCGGCCCAGGAAATGCTGGAATGCGACCTCAAGCTCGAGCGCGCCGCCCAGCAGACCATCAAGGACGGCATCGCCGCCTGCGAGACCGTGCGCGACTACGTCTCGCGCGACCTGCTGCTGGACATCCTCGAAGACACCGAGGAGCACATCGAGTGGCTGGAAACCCAGCTCGACCTGATCGTCAAGGTAGGTATCCAGAACTATCTCCAAAGCCAAATGGATCCTAGCGAGGGCTGAAAGCCCCCGGGACAGCGGCAGCCGGGTCGCGCCAGCGCGTGACCCATTTGTCGTAGAAGTTCAGGTCGCGCGGCACCGCGCCCGCGACCGCGCAGATCGCGCCGGCGAATTCGTTGGCGCGCGCCAGGGTCAGTTCGAGCGGCCAGCCGCGCATGCGGCCCAGCAGGAAGATCGCCGAGAAGGCGTCGCCCGCCCCCACCGTGTCGATCACGAAGGGCGGCGCCGGGTTGTCGCGGTTGGCGATCAGGCCGCCGTCCGCCAGGAATACCACCGAACCGCGGTGGCCCAGGGTGACGATCAGGGTTTCCAGTCCGAAGCGGTCCATCAGCGCGCGACAGGCCGCGTGCACTTCCTCGGTGGCCAGCGGCGCATCGTTCGGGCCGATCTGGAAATACCACTGGAACAGCGCCTGCAATTCCTCTTCATTGACCTTGACGATATCGGCCGCCTCGAGCGAGCGCGTGACGGTGCTTTCCTCGTAATGGCCGGGACGCAGGTTGAGGTCGAGGTAGCGCCTGGCCGGCGTCGCCTCGAGCACGGCGGACAGGGCGGCGCGCGAACGCTCCCCGCGCTGGGCCAGGGTGCCGAAGTAGACGATGCCGGCATCGGCGTTCGCCAGGCTGGCGGTGGCCGCGCCGGCGTCGATGAAGTCGTAGGCCTGGCGCGGCAGGATGCGGAAACGGTGGCCCTGGCCGCTCCTTTCGACCACCACGCGGCCGGTTTCCTCCATCGGGTCGTGCTGCAGGCCGGCGTCGCTCATCGCGAAACGCTCGAACTCGCCGCGCACGGCCTGGCCGTTGCGGTCGCGGCCGATGCGGGTGATCATCAGGCTCGGGGCCATGAAGGCGGCCAGGTGGCGCGCGACGTTGAAGGGCGCGCCGCCCACCACCTGCTCGGTCGGGAATTCGTCGACCAGGGCTTCGCCGAACACGACCGTGGTCGGGGTGGATGCGCTTGTTGCGGCGCTCACGAGGCGACGACCGGCACGGTGTCCTTGAAGGACTGGCGCTCGGACAGCTTGTCGAACAGGCGCGCGAGGTTCGGATGCTCGCCGCGCCAGTCGATGGCGGGGAAGCGGAGCAGCAGCCAGCCCAGCACGCAGCCGACCGCGACGTCGGCCAGGGTGTAGTGGATCCCCATGCAGAACGGCTGCTCGCCGAGGTTGTCGGACATGACTTGCAGGCCCTTGCCGACCTTGCCCATCTGGCGCTCGATCCAGGCCTGGCTCTGCAGCTCGGCGGGGCGCTGGGTGCGCTCCAGGTAGGCCAGCACGGCCGCATCGCCGACGCCGTCGGCCAGCGCTTCCCAGACCTTGACGTTGGCGCGGTCGCGGCTGTTGGCGGGCAGCAGCTTGCACACCGGGGTCAGCGTGTCCAGGTACTCGGCGATCACGCGCGAGTCGTACATCGCGCTGCCGTCTTCCATCACCAGGCAGGGCACCTTGCCGAGCGGGTTGGTGGCGCTGATCTTGGTGTCGGCCGACCAGACGTTTTCGAGCTCGAACACATAGTCGAGCTTCTTCTCTGCCAACACGACGCGCACCTTGCGCACATAAGGACTCGTGACGGAACCGATGAGTTTCATAAATGCTCAGAGTAGGGGACTGAATGACAGTATAGCATCGGGTAATGGCCGGATAATGGCGTGGGAAAGGCGTGCAACGCTGTCCACATTCGGCTTGACAAACCCGGTTCGCGCAGGCTCCCGATGGTAAAATCGCGCTTTTGCACTCATCCCCGCCCGCCATGACCTCTACCGCCTCCTCCTCCACCCTGTCGGCCCTGTCCCCGCTGGACGGCCGCTACGCCGCCAAGACCGACAAGCTGCGTCCGATCCTGTCGGAAGCCGGCTTCATGCACCACCGCGTGAAGGTGGAGATCGCCTGGCTGCAGGCCCTGTCGCAGGCCGGCTTTGCCGAGCTCAAGCCGTTCTCGCCCGAGGCGAATGCCCTGCTCGACAAGCTGGCCGCCGACTTCTCGGATGGCGATGCCGCCCGCATCAAGGAAATCGAAGCCGTCACCAACCACGACGTCAAGGCCGTCGAGTACTGGCTGAAGGAAAAGGTCAAGGACGTGCCGGAACTGGTCGCGGCCAGTGAGTTCATCCACTTCGCCTGCACCTCGGAAGACATCAACAACACCTCGCACGGCATGATGCTGAAGGCGGCGCGCGACGGCGTGATGCTGCCGGCCCTGCAAGCCATCATCGCCAGGCTGACCGAGATCGCCCACGTCAACGCCGACCTGCCGATGCTGTCGCGCACCCACGGCCAGACCGCCAGCCCGACCACCCTCGGCAAGGAGTTCGCCAACGTGGTCGCCCGCCTGCAGCGCGCCGTCAAGCGCATCGAAGGCGTCGAGATCCTCGGCAAGATGAATGGCGCGGTCGGCAACTACAATGCCCACCTGGCAGCCTACCCGGGCTTCGACTGGCCGGCGTTCAGCAAGAACGTGATCGAACAGCGCCTGGGCCTGAGCTTCAACCCCTACACCATCCAGATCGAGCCGCACGACTACATGGCCGAGTTGTTCCAGACCACCCAGCGCATCAACACCATCCTGCTGGATCTGGACCGCGACATCTGGGGCTACATCTCGATCGGCTACTTCAAGCAGCGCGTGGTGGCCGGCGAAGTCGGCAGCTCGACCATGCCGCACAAGGTCAACCCGATCGACTTCGAAAACTCGGAAGGCAACTTCGGCATCGCCAACGCGCTCTTGTCGCATCTGGCCGAGAAGCTGCCGGTGTCGCGCTGGCAGCGCGACCTGACCGACTCGACCGTGCTGCGCAATATGGGCGTAGCCTTCGGCTACACCCTGCTCGGCGCCAAGGCGCTGATGCGCGGTCTGGGCAAGCTGGAAATCAACCCGGCCGCCCTGCAGGCCGACCTGGACGCGACCTGGGAGCTCCTGGCCGAGCCGGTGCAGACCCTGATGCGCCGCTACGGCATCGCCAACCCCTACGAACAGCTGAAGGAACTGACCCGCGGCAAGGGCATTACCCGCGAGACGCTGGCCGCCTTCATCCACACCCTGGAAATCCCGGCCGACGAAAAGTCCCGCCTGCTGGAGCTGACCCCGGCCACCTATCTGGGCAAGGCCGCCGAACTGGCCAAGCGCATCTAAGCCATCCCCGCCGTGCCGGCCGCCGCGCCGGCACACACCCGAACGGCCACCGCGAGGTGGCCGTTGTCTATTTCAGAGCTCCCATGAACCGGATTGTTTTACTGTGCGCCGCCGTTGCCGTCTTGCTGTGGCTGTTCCGGCGCTGGCGCCGCTGGCAGCGCGACCGCGTCTACGGCTTCGATCTGGCCGATGCCTTCGTCGCCCGCAGCCATTTGATGAGCCGGGCCGAGACCCGTTTCTATCACCGCCTGATCGAGGCCCTGCCGCGCCACCGCATCTTCGCCAACGTGCGCCTGTCCGACCTGCTCGACATCCGCGAGCAGCACGCGGGCTTCGAGCGCCGCCGGCGCTTTCACAAGATTTCCGCCTACCACGTCGATTTCGTCGTCACCACGTCCGACAGCACCATCGTGGTGGCGATCGAGCTGGACGACGCCAGCCATCTGCGGCCGGAACGGCATTACGCCGACCAGCTCAAGAACGACGTGTTCGACGCCATTGGCACGCCGCTGCTGCGCTATACCGTGCGCGACATGCCCGGCAGCGCGCAACTGCGCGCCGACGTGCTGCGCCATGGTCTGCCGCCGGGCTGAAACGACCGCGCGCCCTGGCGGGACAGGGCGCGCGAAGACGGCGGGCAGGAAAGGCCTCGCCGGCGGGGTCAGTGCGGTTTCATGCTCGAATGCAGGATTTTGTCGGTATAGGCGATGGCCGCCGCCGACACGAGGAAGGCCAGATGCAGCGCCAGCTGCCACTTGATGGTGTGCTCGGGCAGGCGGCCGGCGTTGATGAAGGTCTGCAGCAGGTGGATCGACGAGATCGAGATGATCGCCATCGACAGTTTGACCTTGAGCACCGAGGCATTGACATGGTCGAGCCATTCCGGCTGGTCCGGGTGGTTATCGATCTTCAGGCGCGACACGAAGGTTTCGTAACCACCGACCGTCACCATCAGCAGCAGGTTGGCGATCATCACCACGTCGATCAGGCCGAGCACGGTCAGCATGATTTCGGTTTCGGTGAACGTGTCGAGGTTGATCAGCAACTCCCACAGCTGATGCAGGAATTTCCAGGCATACACGCCCTGCACCACGATCAGGCCGAGGTAGATCGGCAGCTGCAGCCAGCGGCTCCAGAAGATCAGGGCGCCGAGCTTGCTTTTGGCGCCGGCATTCGCGGCGGATTCGGCGGATGGAAGCGGAGCGGAGTCTTGCATACGGGGCGGCCTCGCAAAAAAGAGGGGCGCATTATAAAAACCGTTGCCCCGTGCCCCACCTTAAGAAGCACCACACACAATCGTTGCGCCGCCGCGCCCGCCGGTCAGCCCGGCCGTGTCTCGCTGCTGAGCCGGACCGGCTCGCCACCGCGGTCGAAGAACAGGTAGTTCGACAGGTTGCCGCCGCCCTGCACCAGCTTGAGCATGGTCTGCAGCGCGGTTTCACGCTCCGTCGGGGCGGGCGGCTGGCCGCCGCGCCCGGGCAGCGCACCGGTCATCACCAGGTCCCACGGCGCCCCCTGCCGGTCGGCCTCGGCCGCCAGTTCGGCAAAGCCGAAGACGGGAGCGTCCAGCAGCTTGTCGGTATACATGGCCGGCACCAGCACGCCGCGGGTACCGGCGCCGCCGTCCTCGACTTCCTTGGCGCGCAGAAAGACAAACAGCAAGGCCTGCGGTTCGGGCTGGGACAGGCCGACGGCGATCAGGTCGGCAAACGATTGGATCATCATGGCAGCGCTCCGGCCGGAAAACAGGGGAGCCGGCAGCGTAACCGCTGCCGGCGGCCATCGCCATAGGCCGGACGACCTAGCCGGGGCCGGCTGGCAGGACCGTCGCACGGCCCGAGCGCACCGTGCACCGGGTTGCTTACAGCCCCAGACGCTGGCAGATGGTCGACACGGTGCCCGCGGCGTTGAGCGTGTAGAAATGCAGGCCGGGAGCGCCGTTGCTGACCAGCCGGTCGCACAGTTCGGTCACGACATCCAGCCCCAGCGCGCGGATCGAGGCCACGTCGTCGCCGTAGCTTTGCAGCTTGAGCCGCAGCCAGCGCGGGATTTCGGTGCCGCAGGCGTCGGAGAAGCGCGCCAGCTGCGTGAAGCCCTGAATCGGCATGATGCCGGGCACGACGGGCACCTCGACCCCCAGCGCGCGGACTTCGTCGATGAAGGCGAAGTAGGCGTCGGCGTTGAAGAAGTACTGGGTGATGGCCGAATCGGCGCCGGCCTTGACCTTGTTGGCGAAGTTGCGCAGGTCGTCGTGGGCGGTGCGCGCTTGCGGATGGTATTCCGGATAAGCGGCGACTTCGATGTGGAAATGGTCGCCGTGGGTCTCGCGGATGAAGGCCACCAGTTCGTTGGCGTAGCGGAACTCGCCGACGTCGCCCATGCCGGACGGGATGTCGCCGCGCAGCGCCACCACGTGGCGGATGCCGTTGGCGCGGTACTCGTCGAGGATCTGGCGGATATTGTCGCGGGTGGAGCCGACGCACGACAGGTGGGGTGCGGCGGCGTAGCCTTCGCGGCCGATTTCCAGCACGGTCGACAGGGTGCCTTCGCGGGTGGTGCCGCCGGCACCGAAGGTCACCGAAAAGAATTCGGGCTTGAACTGCGCGAGCTGGCGCCGGGTGGCGCGCAGCTTTTCCCGGCCCTCGTCCGTCTTGGGCGGGAAGAACTCGAAGCTGATGTTGGGGCGGTGTGCGGACATGATCTGGCTCTTTGGCTTTATGGGCTCGATGCGGACAAGACACGGGCGAGGCGGATTGCAGCCAGCCTCGCCCGTCTTGTCCGGATCAATCGTGTTTCAGACGATCAGGAATCAGTAGCGGTAGTGCGCCGGCTTGTACGGGCCTTCCTTAGGCACGCTGATGTAGGCGGCCTGCTGATCGGACAGCTCGGTCAGGTTGGCGCCGATGCGCTCCAGATGCAGGCGGGCGACCTTCTCGTCCAGATGCTTGGGCAGCACGTACACTTCGCGGCCGTACTGCTTGCCGTTCTGGAAGATTTCGATCTGGGCCAGCACCTGGTTGGTGAAGGAGTTCGACATCACGAAGCTCGGGTGGCCAGTGGCGCAGCCGAGGTTCACCAGACGGCCTTCGGCCAGCAGGATGATGCGGCGGCCGGACGGGAAGATGATGTGGTCGACCTGCGGCTTGATGTTTTCCCACTGGTACTGGCGCAGGCTGGCGACTTCGATCTCGCTGTCGAAGTGGCCGATATTGCACACGATGGCGTTGTTGCGCATCTTGACCATGTGGTCGTGGGTGATCACGCCGACGTTGCCGGTGGTGGTCACGAAGATGTCGCCCTGGTCGCACACGTCGTCCATGCGTACCACGCGGTAGCCTTCCATCGCCGCCTGCAGCGCGCAGATCGGGTCGATTTCGGTCACCCACACAGTGGCGCCGAGACCGCGCAGCGACTGGGCGCAGCCCTTGCCCACGTCGCCGTAGCCCAGCACCACGGCAACCTTGCCGGCCACCATCACGTCGGTGGCGCGCTTGATGCCGTCCACCAGCGATTCACGGCAGCCGTACAGGTTGTCGAACTTGGACTTGGTCACCGAGTCGTTGACGTTGAAGGCCGGGAACGGCAGCACGCCGTCCTTCTGCATCTGGTACAGGCGATGCACGCCGGTGGTGGTTTCCTCGGTCACGCCCTGGATGTGGGCCAGACGGGTCGAGTACCAGGTCGGGTCCTGATCCAGTTTTTTGGCGATGGCGGCGAACAGCGCGACTTCTTCTTCGTTGCCCGGGTGGCCGATCACGCCGCGATCCTGCTCGGCCTTGCTGCCCAGCATCAGCAGCAGGGTGGCGTCGCCGCCGTCGTCGAGGATCATGTTGGCGAACTGACCGTTGGGCCAGTCGAAGATGCGGTGGGTGTAGTCCCAGTATTCGTCCAGCGTCTCGCCCTTGATGGCGAACACCGGAGTGCTGGTGGCCGCGATGGCGGCGGCGGCGTGGTCCTGGGTCGAGAAGATGTTGCACGAGGCCCAGCGCACGTCGGCGCCCAGCGCGGTCAGCGTCTCGATCAGCACGCCGGTCTGGATGGTCATGTGCAGGCTGCCGGCGATGCGCGCGCCGCGCAGCGGCTGGCTGTGCTTGTAGTCGGCGCGCAGGGCCATCAGGCCCGGCATTTCGGTTTCGGCGATCGCCAGTTCCTTGCGGCCCCAGTCGGCCAGGTTGATGTCGGCGACGACGAAATCGGTGAAGGTGTCAGCCACAGCGTTCATTGAGAACTTCCTTTGACGTGTGGCCGGGAGGGATGCGGACTCACCTGTTGCATCCCGTGCCCGGCACGGGGTTGGGTCAGGTGAGCGCGGTTTTGGATACCGGGCCTGGGACAATGTCTCGCAGCGCTCCCCGGAATGGCGCGGATTGTACCTCACTCGCCGCCGAAACGGGCTACCGCCGGGTAGCGGCGGCAGCGATCCGCTCAGGCCGGCGCGCGCCCGCCACGGTCGCACCAGTTGTTGCGGGAGTTGATGCCGCCGTTGGGCGAGGCATAGCCGAGGCAGCCCAGAATGCTGTCGAACAGCTCCTCGTGCCGGCCGACCTTGCCGGAGGCCTGCAGCGCCTTCAGCCGCTCGAAGCCGGATTTGCGCGCGGGATCGCGCAGGAAGGCATCGGAGGCCCAGACCAGCATCGGCACGCGGAACTGCTCGGGCGGCGCCACCTCGCGCGGGGTGGCGTGAAAGTGGTTGTTGGCGTCGATGGATTCGCCGTGGTCGGCCGCGTAGATCAGGATCGCCTTCTTGTCGCGCAGCCGGTCGATGGCATTTTTCAGGACGTAATCCACATACAGCACGCTGTTGTCGAAGGCATTGATCAGCTGCTCCTTGGTGCAGGCAGCATCGATGCCCTGGCATTCGGGCTGGTAGCGCGCGAATTCCTTCGGGTAGCGCTGGCTGTACAGGTAGTGCGAGCCCTTGGTATGCAGCACCACCAGATGCTTGCCCTTGGGATGGCGGGCCAGCGAGCCTTCCAGCTGCGGCACCAGCACCATGTCGTCGAACGGCTTGTTGCTGCCGGCCAGGGCCGACGCCAGCATCTCCCGCATCTCGTAGCTGTCGGCGTTGATGCTGTTGTAGAACCAGACCTCGCTCTGCATCGAATAGAGTTCGGAGCTGAAGCCCAGCGACTTCAGCACGGCGAAGACGTTCTTCTCCTTGAGCGTGCGCTGCGTGTCGTTCTCCACCCCGCCTTCGCGCACGAACATGCAGCGCATCGACAGCTTGGTCGCCGTGTCGCAGGACACGCCCTTGAGCGCGACCAGGTTCTTTTCCTTCTCCATCCACGGCGTGGTTTCGCGCGGATAGCCGAACAGGCTCATGTGGTCGTGCCGGGTCGTCTCGCCCAGCACGAACACCACATAGGTGTCCTCCATTGGCGCGGCCTCGACGTAGCGGAAATGCTCGGCCGGATTGAACAGCGGTGCGACGCCGTTTCGGGCTTCGTCCTGCAACTGGTACAGGTGCAGTCCGAGGCCCGAAATCCAGTTCGACGGCAGGTAGGAATGGGCGATGGTGCCGGGCACGCTGGCGAGATACTCGTTGCGCTCGTCCGACTGCACGGTGCGGATTTTCTCCACTCCCTTCAGCCCCGCAGCGCAAACCAGCCCGGAGACCAACACGCCGGCCACCAGCATCCCCGCCCGCCGCCCCGTTTCTGCCCAGGACTGCGCCCGGCGCGGGTAGTCCGTGCGGAAAATCAGGTAGAACGCCAGCCCGGCCGACACCAGCAACCAGGACAGGAACTTGATCCCGAGCGATTCCTTGGACAGGTCCGTATCCAGGGTCAGCACGGACACCACCACACCGTAGCCGATCACCACGTTGAAGAAGGTCATGTAGTAGCTGGCGGCCGCCGAGAAGAACGCCAGGGCAGCGGCCAGCACCCGGTAGACATGCTTGCCGCCAAGCGCGAACAGCGTCAGCAGGCAATACGTCAGGGCAACGACCGAAACGGCCGCCAGCGCCGTGCATACCACGTCGACCCAGTCACCCGCCGTGGCGTAACGATAATAGACCGCCGCATTGAGCACGCCGCCGATATACAAAGCCAGGATGAAGGAAGTGAGATGGGGGCCCAAACGGCGAAACAGGCATTTGGGGAGAGCAAGACCGAGCACCATGGACATTTCACGAAAAATGGAGAAACAAATAGAAAGCCCCAGCGAAGCCAGGGCTTTTACGGAGAGCTGTCAGTGCGATCGCGGCACGGACCGGACGGCTTTACAGCCCCGCTTCAGCGCGCAGGATGGCGGCCTTGTCGGTCGCCTCCCAGGTGAACTCCGGCTCCTCGCGGCCGAAGTGGCCGTAGGCGGCCGTCTTGGCGTAGATCGGACGCAACAGGTCGAGCATCTGCACGATGCCCTTCGGGCGCAGGTCGAAATGCTTCTTCACCAGCTCGACGATCTTCTCGTTCGAAATCACGCCGGTGCCGAAGGTATCGATGGCGATCGAGGTCGGCTCGGCGATGCCGATCGCGTAGCTGACCTGGATCTGGCACTGGCGCGCCAGACCGGCGGCGACGATGTTCTTGGCCACGTAACGGCCGGCATAGGCGGCCGAGCGGTCGACCTTGGACGGATCCTTGCCGGAGAAGGCGCCACCGCCGTGCGGGGCTGCACCACCATAGGTGTCGACGATGATCTTGCGGCCGGTCAGACCGCAGTCGCCCATCGGGCCGCCGATGACGAAGCGGCCGGTCGGGTTGATGAGGTACTTGGTTTCCGGGGTCAGCATTTCCGGCGGCAGCACCGGCTTGATGATGTCCTCGATCACGGCTTCGGTCAGCGCTTCGTGGCTGATGTGCTCGTCATGCTGGGTCGACAGCACCACGGTGTCGATGCGCTTGGGCTGGCCGGTTTCCGCATCGTACACGCAGGTGATCTGGCTCTTGGCGTCCGGGCGCAGCCACGGCAGGCGGCCGTCCTTGCGCAGTTCGGCCTGACGCTGCACCAGGCGGTGGGCGTAGTAAATCGGGAACGGCATCAGGGTCGGGGTTTCGTCGCAGGCGTAGCCGAACATCAAGCCCTGGTCGCCGGCCCCCTGGTCCAGATCCAGCCCCTGGCCCTCGTTCACCCCCTGGGCGATGTCGGGGGACTGCTTGTCGTAGGCCACCAGCACCGCGCAGCCCTTGGCGTCAAAGCCGAGTTCGGAGCTGTTGTAGCCGATGCGCTTGATGGTGTCGCGGGCGATCTGGATGTAGTCGATATTGGCATGGGTGGTGATCTCGCCGGCCAGCACGACCAGCCCGGTGTTGACCAGGGTTTCGGCCGCCACGCGGGCGTGGCGGTCCTGCGTCAGAATGGCATCGAGAATGGCATCGGAGATCTGGTCGGCCACCTTGTCCGGATGTCCTTCGGACACCGACTCGGAGGTAAACAGGTATTCGCTCACAGAGTTTTCCTGAAGATGGAATGTTTAGAGATTAAAATGGCGAGCTTTCCACCACTCCGGCCCTGTTATCAAGACCATCATGGACAAGTTCCTGCCCGCACTGTGCGGTTTGATCGGCAGGCTTCCGCTCGGGCTCCTGCAGCGCTTGGGCATCGTGTTCGGCCGCCTTATGCTGGCCAGCTCGAAGCGGTTCGCCACCCTTGCCGGCGACAATCTGCGCCAAGCGAACCTAGCGGACAATGCCGACGATTATAAGCGCTTAATGCGCAACAGCGCAGCGCATACCGGCATGGGCGCGCTGGAGCTGACGATCGCCTGGGGATGCGACCCCGACTATATCGCCTCGCTGGTCAAGTCCTGTCGCGGCTGGGAGGCGGTACAGGCCTCGGTCGAGGCCGGGCATGGCCTCCTGTTCATCACCCCTCACCTGGGGGCCTACGACATCGCCGGACGGTATCTGGCCACCCGCCTGCCCTTCCCGCTCACCGCCATGTACAAGCCGCCCAAGCTGAAGTGGCTCGAGCCGATGATGAATGCCGGCCGGGTGCGCGGCAACGGCAAAACCGCACCGGCAACGCCGGCCGGGGTACGCCAGGTGATGAAGGCACTGCGCTCGGGCGAGGCGACCATCATTTTGCCCGACCACGTGCCAGGCGAAGGCGACGGAGTGTGGGCCAAGTTCTTCGGTCGCAATGCGCTGACCATGACGCTGGCGGCCCGGCTGGGGGAAATGAAGCAGGTCGACACCTTCTTCTTCTACGGTCACCGCCTCGGCTTAGGCGAAGGCTTCGAGGTCCGCATCCGGCCCTTGTCGCAACCCTTCAGCGGCGACCGCCACGCCGATGCCACGCTGATGAACAGCGAGCTGGAGCAACTGATCCGGCAGGCCCCCGAACAATACCTGTGGTCGTACAACCGCTACAAACACCCGGTCGGTGCCGAACCGCGCCCGCCCGAGGAGTAAACCTTGCGCTTTGCCTTCTTCATCCTGTGGTTGCTGCACTTCTTGCCGCTGGCCGCCATCGATGCCCTCGCCCGTCCGATCGGCTGGCTGGCCTACCATCTGGTTTCGCCGCGCCGCAAGGTCGGTGCCAGGAATCTTGAACTGTGCTGTCCCGACTGGCCTGCCGCCAAGCGCACCCGGCTGCTGATGGCCCATTTTCACGCGATGGCCCGGCTGCTGCTGGA
>JASLDQ010000374.1 GCA_030151505.1 Chromobacteriaceae bacterium | reverse complement strand
ATGAGCGCTTGCCGGCTTCCTATATTGAATAAGGATGCCACTTAGACGAGGAATACGCTCATGGCTGCGACTGTTCGACAACTGCTGCAGGAAAAAGGCAACCCGCCCGCCGTGGCCGTCACGCCCGGCGCGACCGTGCGGGATGCCCTGCAATTGATGGCCGACAAGGAGATCGGCGCGGTGGTGGTGATGCAGGATTGCCACCTGCTCGGCATTTTCTCCGAGCGGGATTACGCCCGCCGGCTGGTGCTGCGGGGTCGCAGTTCGACCGACACGCTGGTGACCGAGGTGATGACCGAAAAAGTGCTGTACGTCGGTCTGGGGCATACCGCGGCCCAGTGCATGGCGATCATGACCGAGAAGCGCATCCGCCACCTGCCGGTCATCGACGAAGGCTGCGTGATCGGCATCGTATCGATTGGCGACGCGGTACGCCACACCATCGAAGAGCAACGGATCACCATCGATTCTCTGGTCCGCTACATCACCGCTTAGGGTTGGCTCCAGACCGGAGCCTTGCACCCGCCCGCCCTCGAATCCGGTTCAGGCGCGGTTCGGTCGGCCCCTCCACCGACTCATCCGGTTCGCGTCGCCCCGGCCAGTGCACTGTGCCATTGCTGGCCACGATGCGAACCGCTCTCTCCCTTACAGGGCGCCGACAGGCTGCAGAACGCCTCGCGCGTTCCCGCGCCTATCCCCGCCATTGATGCCACGCCTGTCGCCACAGCGACAGGAGCAGGCATGACATTGCCGCCCATGGCCAGGCCTGTGACGCAAATTCGGCCAGCGCGCTGATATTGGTCAGATGACCGTAATGCCAGCGGAACAGGTCGAAACCGTCGGTCACCGGTGCGACGAGCGGCCACAGCTCGACCAGCCAGACACTGCCCGCCAGCGCCAGCAAGGCCACCAGCTTCTGCAACGTCGCCCGGGCGCGCGTGACGCCCCAGGCCAGCAGCAAGGCGGCCGTCAGCCCTACCGCCACATGCAGGTTCATCCATTCGAAGAAGGCGATCGGCTTGAGCAGCATTCCGGCCGCCACGACCTTCACCAGCCACGCCAGCAGCAGGAACAGGCCGACGGCCCGTGCCTGGTAGCGCCGGTCCACCAGAAAGCTGGTGAGGAACAGCAGGATGGCGGTCAGGTGCAGCATGGCCCCGCCGGTCTCGAGCAGGGACAGGAACAGGACCGGATCGTCGAGCGGCGACACGAAAGGCTGCGGCAGGCCGCGCGGCACCACCACCACGCCAAACAGCGGCACCGCCGGATTGATCTGGGTGAGGAACCAGACCGCCAGCAGCATCAGCGCGTAGTCGGCGCTGGAATCCTGCACGAACCAGCGGTAGCGCAAGGTCAGCACGTAATGGCCCAGACGGCGCGACAGCGGGTTGGTGGCGAAAAAGGCCCCGAGCACGCCGCCGGTGGCATTGGTGAGCAGGTCGAGGTTGGAGGACACCCGGTTGGGCAGGTAGACCTGGGTGACTTCGACGCACAGGCTGGTGAAGGCGGCCACCACACAGCCGAGCAGGAAGCCGACCCAGCGCCGGCGCGGAATGCGGGCGAGCGCAAAGCCGTAGGGCAGATAGGCGGCGACGTTGATGAGATTGTCGAAATCGCGCTGGTAGTAGGGCAGCGGGTAGAACAGGAAGTCGAACGGCGGCTCGCCGCTGTCGGTCCAGCCGGAAAACGGGTACAGGCTGACCACGACGATGACGCCGAGCCAGATGAGGGCGAACCAGCGCGAGACGAGATGCCGCGCGGTCGGCAACGTGGAAAACAGCCGGTCAGGCATGGCTGGCCGGATGCAATGATGCGTTCATGAGAGTCAGCTTACCTTGCCAGGACGCCGGCAACCAGAACCGGGCCGGCACACATGCGGGGAGCATGAAACGGGAGGGAAGCCCGCCGGCCGTAGGGCCATGCCGGCGTCCCCTCCCCCTCCTCAACTTACTTCAGCTTGATCTGCGACCAGACGCGGTTCATCTCGCGACGCTCCTTGGCGTTGAGATCCTTCAACTGCTGCAGCTTGGCCAGCGCGGCCTTGTCCGGGAAGATCGCTGCGTTCTTCGCCAGATCAGGCTTGATGTGGGACATGGCGGCCGTATTGGGGTTGCCGGCGCCCATTTCATTGCTCAGGCCGGCGGCGTTCTTGCCTTCAAGCATGAAGTTGATGAACTTGTAGGCCAGATCCTTGCGCGGGGCGTTCTTCAGCACCACCATATTGTCGACCGACATGGTGTTGCCTTCCTTCTGCAGCGAGAAGTTCAGCGAGAACGGACGCTTGGCCTTCTTGGCATCCTGCTGGGCCTGGTACAGGTCGTTGGAGTAACCGAAGGCGACCCACATATTGCCGACAGTCAGCTCCTTGATGTAGCTCTGGTTGTTGAACGCGGCCCAGTACGGCTTGGCCTTGAGGATCACGTCCTTGGCCGCGGCCCAGTCCTTCGGGTCGGTCGAATTGGCCGACTTGCCCAGATACATCAGCGCCGCGCCCAAGAGTTCGCGCTGGCTGTCCAGCACGGTGATCTTGCCCTTGATCTTGGCCAGCACGGCCGGATCGAAGATCAGCGCCCAGGTGTTGACCTTGTCGGCCACGCCGGCCTTTTTCAGCGCGGTTTCGTTGTAGCCCAGCAAGGTGGTGGTGACCGCATAGGGGACGGCGTACTGGTTCTGCGGATCGTAGAACGCCCCCAGGTAACCCGGGTTGAGGTTCTTCAGGTTGGGCAGCTGGGCACGATCCAGCGGCTGGGCGGTCTTCTGGCCGATCAGGGTCTGCACGGCGAAGCCCGTCGGGACGACGATGTCGTAACCCTTGGCGCCGGCGGCCAGCTTGGCCAGCATTTCCTCGTTGTCGCCGTAGTAGTCCTGCACCAGCTTGCACTTGCAGTAGGCTTCGAAGTCCTTGGCGGTCGACTCGGACAGGTAGTTGTTCCAGTTGTAGAGGTGCAGTTCGTCAGCCGCAAACGCCGACGCGCTCGCTGCCAACGAGGCAGCCATCACCAGCTTTTTCCACATGATTTTCCCCTTACGCAGAGATGGAAAACCGCCAGCCGTGTGGGCGGCGGGCGGGGCGACAGCGGGTCGTCTTGTGTGGCACGCGAGCGACCCATGGACAACGGGACGACACTGCGGCCGTCCCGTTATTGATTCTGCTTGCCCGCTTCATGTGCCGCAAGCTTTCGGCGCATGACACTGGCGAGCGATTTTACCCATTTGACCGATGTTTGCTAAGCGCCGGTCTTGAGCGACGAAGGCGAAATCTTCGACGCGATCACGATCAGGCACAGGGTCAGCAGCATCAACAGGCTAGATACCGCGTTCACCTCCGGCGTGACCGCGATCTTGATCATCGAGTAGATCTGCAACGGCAGCGTGCTGGCGCCGACCCCGGCGGTGAAGAAGGTGATGACGAAGTCATCGATCGACAGGGTAAAGGCCATCAGCGCCCCGGCAATAATGCCGGGCATGATCTGCGGCAGGGTGACCAAGCGAAAAGCCTGCCAGGGCGTGGCGCCCAGATCGCGGGCGGCCTCGACCAGGCTGTCGTCCATCCCCTGC
>JASLDQ010000369.1 GCA_030151505.1 Chromobacteriaceae bacterium | reverse complement strand
TCATCCGCTGAATGTCCTGCCGGATGCTGGCCTGTTTCAGCTGCAAATGCCGAATCAGGCTGCGCCAGTCCGGTTCACCGTCTGCCGACGACAAGGCGTCCTTCAGGTCGGCCAGCGTGAATCCCAGTCCCTGTGCCTGGCGAATCAGCTGAACCTGCTGCAGATGCGTTGGCGTGTAGCAGCGGTATGTGCCGTGGCGCTGGACGTTTTTGAGCAGGCCAAGGGATTCGTACAGGCGAATTGCCTTGGGGGATGCCCCTGTGAGGCTGGCCAGTTTGCCGATGAGCATGATTGATCCGGTGAAGCGGAGGAGGGGAACGGCGCGAAGCCGCCTGCAGCGTTGAGACCAGCAACTGCCGGGCGGTTCAAGGTTTATCGCGGGTCCTCAATACCGCGCGAGACATCGATTCCAGGCGGTCTTCGAAAGGCCGTGACGAGCGTAAGGCCAAAGACACGGATCAAAACCGGAGAGCCGTGGAGGCATGAAGCGGCCTGATATGGACGCCGAAAAAATGTTTGCATCAGGCCGGCAGGTTCGGCCCTTGTCTCGCTTGCCGTGGTGGCAACCACAACGGGAATGCTTACAACGGTGACCGTTTGTGATTGACCCACCGTTGCACGGTCGGCCGCTGCCATTGTCGCCTTGCATAGGCGGCAAGTGTCTCGGGAACGGGGTCGCCATTCAGTACGAGTCGATTGAGCATCAGGGCGAGGTCGACATCGGCGATGCACCACTCGCCAAACAGGTTGTGTGCGCCTGCGGGAAGCAGGGATTCCGCCACCGAGAAGAGCTTTTCTGCGGCCTGCCGGGCGGCGGAAGTGAGCGGCGCCTTTTTCGCCCCGTAGAACACCACTTCGGTGGAACGCTCGTTCCTGATCGGCATCAGGTCGCTGCGGAGCCATGCCTGGATCTGGCGTGCTCTCGCCTTGTCCCGGGCCTCTGCGGGATACAGCCGTGCTCCCGGAAAGACTTCATCAAGGTATTCCGTGATTGCGGATGATTCCGACAGAGAAAAATCGCCGTGCTGCAGGGTTGGGACTCGACGCGTGAGCGAAATGCCTGAATAACCGGCCGTGTTGTTTTCATTGGCCGCGAGGTCCACGGTTGCAATGTCGAACGACAGGCCTTTTTCATGAAGACCAACGAACACCGACATTGCGTAGGGACTCGCGAACTGGGCGTCCACATAGAGACGGAGACTGTTCGACGGCATGGTGGGCTCCTGAAAGGGTAACGCCATGGGCGTGTTGGCAAGCCGGGCCTGAGCCGGCGGAGAAACTGCCACGCTATCGCCGTGGCAGAGGGTTTCCCCATGGTGGAAACGGGGGCAGCCCGGCAAAAGAGCCAAGAAACCCGCCGAGAGATCCGGCCGCTTTATCAGCCGAACCGTCAACACCGTGTCGGCCATGTATGGAAAGTGGTGTTTTCAACGGCGCTCGACGGTCCTCGGGATGGCACCTTGCTCCAGCCTGCATCAACGGTCCCTGACGGGGCAACGACACGGCATTTGACGGAGAGGAAGGCGGCACACCGAGGTTCTTGGGGCATTCCCGGTGGCCTGAAGCCCGCTGGCGAGGCAGGCCGCCGGTGCGTTCCTTCGGCCAGCCTCCGCTATTCATCCGCCACGCATCTGGTCACACCTTTTTTACAAACTCCGATTTCAGACTCATGGCACCGAAGCCGTCTATCTTGCAATCGATATCGTGGTCACTGTCGACCAGCCGGATATTCTTGACCTTGGTGCCCATTTTGATGACACCGGCCGAACCCTTCAGCTTCAGATCCTTGATGACGGTGACCGTATCCCCGTCCTGCAGGACATTGCCAGCCGAGTCGCGATAAACCTTGCCGTCCGCTTCGGTTGATTCCGCCGCTTGCCCCGACCATTCGTGTGCGCACTCCGGACAGACGTACAGCCCGCCATCTTCATAGGTGAACTCGGAATTGCATTTCGGGCAGGGGGGCAGGGCGTTCATTAAGGAATCCTTGGTGCGTGGCGAAGGCCATAAAAGCGCGAATTATAGCGCGGTCCGGCGGCTTGCTTTCTCGCGCTGCCCATAATTCCAACGGAGAACGCCCGCGTCAGGATATCAATGGGCTGTCCCGTCAAGACTGCAACGGGTAATGCCGCCATGGCTTTTTTTTATCCAGGCACGGGGTCGGGCGGAAGTCGTGTTAGTTTTATTTCCTCTCGCCGCGGAGCCGCCCCAATGGATGACCACACGATGCACGAGCAGGACGCCTGTATTCATGACCTGGCCGAGCACACCGATGTGCCGTTGGCCTGCTTCGATCTGGCTTTGCGCTACACCTACATCAACCGGGTCGGGGCCGGCGTCCTGCAGCGCACGGTGGCCGACTGCATCGGCAGGACCCAGATCGAGGCGGGAATGCCGCTTCCGGTGGTGGTCGAAAGGGAGGCAGCCATGCGGCTGGCGCTGGCCGAGGGCGAGTCTGAGGTGGAGTTCGTCCTGCACCAGAACGGCAAGCGCCGGGTCTACCAGACCCGCTTCCGCCGGCGACAGGATGCGGCCGGCCGGGTGACCGGCCTGCTGGCCTGGACCCGCGACGTGACCATGCTGAACAAGGCGTCCTCGGCCCTGTCGAGCATGGAGCGGCATTTCGTCCAGTTTGCCGAGGCGGTTCGCGACGTGATGTGGATCACCAATCTGGAACATTCCCGCTACTACTACCTGAGCCCGGCGCTGACCACGGTGTGGGGGCTGTCGCGCGACGAGCTGGCGCGCAACCCCGACCTGTTGTGGGAGCACGTCCACCCGGACGACCGCGAGCGTTGCTTCGAGCAAATGCGCCAGTTGCCCGCCACGCCCGTGATCAACGAGTTCCGCATCATCCGCCCGGACGGCCAGATGCGCTGGATCCGGGCGCGGGTGTTTCCGCACCTGGAGGCGAACGGCCAGTCCAAGGTGTACGGCATCAGCGAGGACATCACCGAGCGCAAGGCGGCGGCGCTGGCGCTGGCCGAGTCGGAGCTGCGGCTGCGCTATTTCGGCGATGCGATGCGCGACGGGCTGTGGATACGCATGGCGGCGCGGCCGCAGTATCAGTATCTGAGTTCGGCGATGGCGACGATCTGGGGATTGCCGCTCGAGGAAATCCGGCAGGGGGCGGAAGTCCTGCTGGCCTTGATCCACCCGGACGACCGTGCCCGCTGCCTGACCCAGGTGCTGGATGCCGAGCATGGCTACGCGATGGAATTCCGCATCGTCCGCCGCGACGGCAGCCAGCGCTGGCTGCGCTCGCGCGCTTTTCCGTGGCGGGACGAGCACGGCAACCGGCTGGTGTACGGCATTACCGAGGACATCACCGAACGCAAGGAGCTGGAGCGCCTGCGCGAGGAGCGCCGGGTGGCCGAGCGCGACCTGCTGACGCGGGAAATCCACCACCGCATCAAGAACAGCCTGCAGGGCGTGGCCGGGATGCTGCAGCTTTATGCCGCCGACCATCCGGAGGTGGCGGCCATTCTCGATCTGGCGATTGCCCGCCTGTACGCGGTGGGGCTGGTGTACGGCCTGCAGGGACGGACGGGACGCATGCCGACGCTAACGGAAATGGTGTTCGCCGTGTCGTCCCAGTGCATTTCGCTGTATGGCCGGCAGATCGCCCTCGACATTGCCCCGACCGTGCCCGAGATGGCGCTGCCCCTGGCCGAGGCGCAACCGCTGGCGCTGGTGTTCAACGAACTGCTCGCCAACGCGATCAAGCACGGCGAGCCGCAGAGCGTGATCACGGTCATCCTGAGCGGCGACGCGGAGCACGGCCTGAAGCTGGAGGTCCGCAATCGCCGCCGGGGAGAAATGCACGAATGCTGCTGCCTGCGCGAGGGTCAGGGCGGAATTGGCCTGCAGCTGGCCTACGGCTTGCTGCCGCCGGCGGGCGTCAAACTGGCGGTCGGGTGCGACGACGATCATGTCGTCGCGACCCTGAATTTTGATTTCGACTGGCTGGTCCAGTCCGGCAGTGGAGAGCGCCAATGACCTCATCGACGCAAGCGATCATTTTGCTGGACGAGGACAACCGCCTGATTGCCGCGACCATGACCGCCGCCTTGGAGCGGGCTGGCTGGCGGGTGCTGCGGGCCGAAAGCGTGGCGCAGGCCCGCAGGGTGCTGGCGGCGCAAGCCCCGGACCTGACCGTGCTTGATCTGGAGCTGCCGGACGGGCGGGGGCTCGATCTGGTCGACGACATCCGGGCCGCCAACAGCAGCTTCGCGGTGCTGTCGGCCTACGACGACGCGCAGTTCGTCGACGAGGCCGTCCGGCACGGCGCGGTCGGCTATCTGGTCAAACCGGTCGAGCCCAAGCAACTGGTTCCGGCCATCGAGGCCGCGCTGACCCAGGCCGCCCAGTTGCAACGCCTGCGCGGCAACGGCGTGAAGCTGGTCGCCGCGCTGGCCACCGGCCGCGAAACCGGCATGGCCGTCGGCATCCTGATGGCGCAGCAGGGGCTGGACCGGAATGCCGCCTTCGAGGCGCTGCGCGCCGACGCGCGCCGACAGCGGCGCAAGATCAACGAACTCGCCATCGAACTGGTGGAGCGGCTGGAGCGGGAACGTCGCCGGGGGTGACTGGCCGCGCCCGCCGCGCCGGCTCCGGCGGCCCGGAAACCGCATGCCAACGGTAAGCGCCCGCCGGTCTTGTCGCCTCAATCGAGACCCACATGACCCGCAAGCGGGCGGCAACTTCGACCCGGCCCGCATGCGCCTCCATCCCGCAAATCCGCCGACGAGGCTACAATCGGGGCATTACGCAGCGCCAGGCTTGCCGCGCTGCCCCGTCACCGAGCAAAGCCCCCGGCCTGTGGCCTGGGACATCTTCAGAGAGCCGCATGAACCAATCCGTATATGCCGACCGCCGCCGTCGTCTGATGGCGGCAATGGGGCAGGGCGTCGCCATCATCCCCACCGCCCCCGAAGCCGTCCGCAACGGCGATGCGCATTATCCCTACCGTTTTGACAGCAGCTTTTACTACCTGACTGGCTTTGCCGAGCCGGAGGCCGTGCTGGTGCTGGACGCGACCCGCGGCCAGTCCGTGCTGTTCTGCCGCGACAAGAATCCCGAACGCGAAATCTGGGACGGCTTCCGTCACGGCCCGCAGGGCGCGCGCGAGGCGTTCGGCTTCGACGAGGCCTGCACGGTCGACGAGCTCGACAGCCGCATTCCCGAACTGCTGGGCAATCAGCCCGCTCTGTATCAGGGCTTCGGCCGCGACGCCGCTTTCGACGCCCGCGTCAGCGGCTGGCTCAATGCCGTCCGTGCCAAGGCGCGCACCGGCGTCAGTGCGCCGGCCACCCTCACCGACGTCAACCGCCTGATCGACGAGATGCGCCTGTTCAAGGACGCGCACGAGGCGGACCTGCTGCGCGAAGCCGGCCGCATTTCGGCCGCCGGCCACGTCGCGGCGATGCGCCTCACCCGGCCGGGCCTGTTCGAGTACCAGGTCGAGGCGGAAATCCTGAGCGTGTTCGGCCGGCACGGCGCGCGCTACCCGTCCTACGAAAGCATCGTTGCCGGCGGCGCCAATGCCTGCGTGCTGCACTATGTCGGCAACCAGTGCGAGCTGCGCGACGGCGACCTGCTGCTGATCGACGCCGGCTGCGAGCATCGGGGCTACGCCGGCGACATCTCGCGCACCTTCCCGGTCAACGGCAAGTTCAGCCCGGCGCAAAAGGCGCTGTACGAAGTGGTGCTGGCGTCCCAGCTGGCTGCCATCGAGAAATTCCGTCCCGGCGCGCGCTGGAACGAGGCGGCCGACGCCTCGCTGGCGGTGCTGGTGCGCGGCCTGATCGACCTGGGCCTGTTGCAGGGCACGGTCGAGGCCAATATCGAGAGCGAAGCCTACCGCCAGTTCTACATGCACCGCATCGGCCACTGGCTGGGGCTGGACGTGCATGACGTCGGCGACTACAAGCAGGCCGGCGAGTGGCGGACCTACCAGCCCGGCATGGTGACCACGGTCGAACCGGGCCTCTATATCCGCCCGGCCGACAACGTGCCGGCGGAGTTCCACAATATCGGCATCCGCATCGAGGACGACGTGCTGATTACCGAGTCTGGCTGCGAAATCCTGACCGCCGGCGTGCCCAAGTCCGTGGCGGACATCGAAGCCCTGATGGCGGAGGGCCGATGATGCTGCCTCAACACGTCGATATCGCCGTGGTCGGCGGCGGTCCGGTCGGGGCGTTGATCGCCCTGTCGGCCCATGCCGCCGGCCGTTCCGTCCTGCTGATCGAGGCGCGTCCGTCCGACGCGGCGGTGCATGACCCGCGCGTGCTGGCGCTGTCGCATGCCAGCCGCGAAGCGTTGGCCGCCGTCGGCGCCTGGCGCGACGAACTGCCCGCCACCGCGATCGATACCGTCCACGTCAGCCAGCAGGGCGCGTTCGGCCGCACGGTGCTGACGCGCGACGACCTCGGCCTGCCGCATCTCGGCTACGCGGTGGCCTATGCCGATCTCTACGTGGCTGCCCGCGATGCGCTGGGTCAGCGCGGCGTGCCGGTGGCCTTTTCCACCCGGGTGACCGACCTGCGCACGCTGGACCGCTATGCCGAGCTGACGCTGGAGTCCGACAGTGGGAACGGGCCGCAATACCTGACTGCGCGGCTGGTGGTGATGGCCGACGGTGGCGGGCTGATCGACAAGCTGCCCGACATTTCCCGGCGCGAACACGACTACAGCCAGTGCGCGGTGCTGGCACGGGTACATCCGGAACGCCCGCACGAGGGCGTGGCCTACGAGCGTTTCTCCGCCAGCGGG
>JASLDQ010000367.1 GCA_030151505.1 Chromobacteriaceae bacterium | reverse complement strand
AAAAAAGCCACTTCGAAGAGAAGTGGCTTTTTGTATGCTGGCGTCCCCACGGGGAATCGAACCCCGGCCGCCGCCGTGAAAGGGCAGTGTTCTAACCGCTAAACTATAGGGACATTTGAAAAACTTACCGTCGTGAACGGTAAATTTTTATTTGACTTGGTGGAGGTAAGCGGGATCGAACCGCTGACCTCTTGCATGCCATGCAAGCGCTCTCCCAGCTGAGCTATACCCCCCAAGCAACTCGGCGTCGTTGCCGTCGCGTCGTTGAAGTGGGGCGCATTCTAGGGAGGGTGATGGTATGTGTCAAGCGTGTTGCAGCGAAAAATTCCGGCATTCCCGCTTGGGGTATAATTTTGCGCTTTGCAACAAGGGATTGCCGCGCATGTCGGTTGGCCATTACGAAAACTTTCCGGTGGGCTCCATCCTGCTGCCGCGCCGGGTGCGGCGCGCGGTGCATGCGATCTACCGTTTCGCCCGCAGCGCCGACGACATCGCCGACGAAGGCGATCTGCCGGCGGCCGAGCGGCTGGCCCGGCTCGACGCCTACCGCGCCGAACTCGATCGCATCGAGGCCGGGCAGGCGCCGCAGACGCCGCTGTTTGTCGAACTGGCGGCCGCAATCCGCCGCCACGACCTGCCGCTGCAGCCGTTCCGCGACCTGCTCGACGCCTTCGGCCAGGATGTGGTCAAGACCCGCTATGCCGATGTCGGCGAGGTGATCGCCTACTGCCGCCGCTCGGCCAACCCGGTCGGCCGGCTGATGCTGCACCTGTTCGGCGAGACCGATCCGCAGAGCCTCGCGCGCAGCGACGGCATCTGTACCGCGCTGCAACTGATCAATTTCCTGCAGGATGTCGAAATCGACTGGCGCAAGGACCGTGTCTACCTGCCGCAGGACGAACTGGCCAAATACCGCGTCAGCGAGACGCAGATTGCCAGCGGCGACACCTCCGGCCTGTGGGGCACGATGATGCTGGCGCAGATCAAGCGGGCCCGGGCGATGCTGGCTGCCGGCGCGCCGCTGGGCAAGAAGCTCGGCGGCCGTTTCGGCTTCGAGCTGCGCATGATCGTGATGGGCGGCGAGGTGATCCTGCGCAAGCTGCACAAGAGCCAGGGCGACGTGTTCCGCCAGCGTCCAGTACTGGGCTGGCGCGACTGGTGCTATATCGTCTACCGCGCCCTCCGGGCGAACTGAACGCTGTCCGGTCCGGGCTACCCGCCGCTGTCTGCGGGGCCGCCGGGCAGTACCGGTTTTGCCCGATACTGACGGGTGGATGTCGCGTGGCGGCACGAAGTGTGCCGGCCGCCTATCTGAATACAAGAACAAGGGGATCGGCGTGACGCCGGATCAATATTGCGAGGACAAGGCCGCCCAAAGCGGCTCCAGTTTCTACTCCAGCTTCCGTTTCCTGCCGGACGACAAGCGCCGCGCCATCACCGCGCTGTACGCGTTCTGCCGCGAAGTCGACGATGTGGTCGACGAAACCCACGACGAAAACGTGGCGCGGGCCAAGCTCGGCTTCTGGCGCGGCGAGATCGCCGCGCTGTTCGACGGCGCGCCTCAGCATCCGGTCGGCCGCGCGCTGCAGCCGCACGTCGCAGCCTTCGACCTGCAGCGACCGCTGTTCGACGAGATCATCGACGGGATGGAGATGGACCTCGACCAGGCCCGCTATGCCACCTTCAAGGATTTGCAGCTCTACTGCTACCGCGTCGCCGGCGTGGTGGGGCAGCTGTCGGCGCAGATTTTCGGCGTGACCGACCGGCGCACGCTCAAGTACGCGCACGATCTGGGCATTGCCTTCCAGCTCACCAACATCATCCGGGACGTGGGCGAGGACGCCCGCCGCGGCCGCATCTACCTGCCGATCGAAGACCTGCAGCGCTTCAACGTGCCGGCCGCCGACATCATGGCCTACCGCGAAAGCGACGATTTCCGCCAGCTGATGGAATTCCAGATCGCCCGCGCCGAGCAGTTCTATGCGCAGGCGCTGGCCGAACTGCCCAAAGCCGACCGCAAGGCCCAGCGCCCGGGGCTGGTGATGGCGGCGATCTACCGCACCACGCTGGAGGAGATCAAGCTCGACGGCGCGGCCAAGGTGCTCAACCAGCACCTGAGCCTGTCGCCCGGACGCAAGCTGTGGCTGGCGTGGAAAACCTGGACTTTCGGCCTCAAAGCGTGAGGCACCGGCCTCGCGTCGCCGTCATCGGGGCCGGCTGGGCCGGCTGCGCCGCGGCGGTCGAACTCGCCCCGCATGCGCAGGTCACCGTGCTGGAGGCCGGCCGGGTCGCCGGCGGTCGCGCCCGCCGCACCCGCGTCGACGACGCAACCCTGCTCGACAATGGCCAGCACCTGCTGCTGGGCGCCTACGCCGACACCCTGCGGCTGATGCGCCAGGTCGGCGCCGATCCCGATCGCCTGTTCCTGCGGCTGCCGCTGTCGCTCGACACCCTTGGTGGCGTCGGGCTGGAGCTGCCGCGCTGGCCCGCGCCGTGGCATACGCTGGCCGGACTCCTGCGCATGCGCGGGGTGAACTGGCGCGAGCGCGCGGCCTTGCTGTTGGCGCTGTCCCGCCTGCAACTGCGGGGCTGGCGGGTGCCGCCGGGGCTGACTGTCGCGGCCTGGCTGGCGGCCAACCGGCAATCGGCCACGCTGATCGATGGTTTCTGGACCCCGCTGGTGCTGGCCGCGCTCAACACCCCGGTCGACTCCGCCGACATGCAGGTGCTTGCCTGCGTGCTGCGCGACAGTCTGGCCGGCGGCAGCCAGGCCGGCGACCTGCTGTTGCCGCGCGTTGACCTGTCGGCGCTGTGGCCGGAACCGGCGCTGGCCTGGCTGGCCGGGCAAGGGCATGCGGTGCGGCTGGGCGCGCGGGTCGACGCGCTGGAATCCACCGCCAGCGGCGTGCGCGTCGACGGCGAGGACTTCGACGCCGCCGTGCTGGCCGTCGCCCCGGCCCAGCTCGAACGCCTGATCCGGCACGAGCCGGCGCTGGCCGGGCTCGCAATGCGGGTCAACCAATTCCGATACCAGCCGATATATACCGTGTACCTGCGCGCCGAGCAGGCGGCGGCCATGCCGCGGCCGATGCTGGGGCTTGCCGGTGGATTTGCCCAGTGGCTGTTCAATCGTGGACAATTGGACGGTGATGACGGCTGGCTGGCTGCGGTAATCAGTGGCCCCGGTCCGCATGAAGCCCTGCCGCATGACGAGCTGGGCTGCGCGGTGGCCGCCGAGATCATGGCGGCCTTGCCGCAACTGGGGCGCGTGAGCGCCGGCCGGGTGATCGCGGAAAAGCGCGCCACCTTCAGTTGCGATGCCGGCCTGGTCCGGCCGGCATCGCAGCTGAAGGTGGCGCGCTTTTCCGCGATCACCCGGCCGGCGCTCACGCGCCCCAGTTGCGGCAAGGCCGCCATGATCTCGACGGCCACCGCGCAGCCCAGCTCGTCATGCGGCAAGGCTTCATGCGGACCGGGGCCGCTGATTAC
>JASLDQ010000366.1 GCA_030151505.1 Chromobacteriaceae bacterium | reverse complement strand
TGGGAAATGAATGAACACGGCAGCTATCGCCGCAAGAATTCGCGGGCCAAGCGCCATTGCGCCCAGATCGAGCTGATGGAAGAACTCGCCAGCCCCGGCGTGCGCAAGCCATGAACGATCTGGCCTGGCTCGGCTGGGCCTGCGGCGCGGTCATGGTGCTGGCGGGGCTGGCCGGCTGCCTTCTGCCCGCCATTCCCGGCCTGCCGCTGATTTTCCTCGGCGCGCTGGCGATCGCCTGGGCGGGAGACTTTCAGCAACTGGGCGCGATCACCCTCGGGATTCTGGCGGCGATGGCCTTGCTGGGCATGCTGATCGACTTTGTCGCCGGCGTGTTCGGCGCCAAGGTCAGCGGCGCCAGTTCGCGCGCGCTGCTGGGTGCGGCGCTGGGCAGCGTGGTCGGCATTTTTTTCGGCCTGCCGGGGCTGGTGCTCGGCCCCTTCATCGGCGCCGCGCTGGGCGAGTGGCAGGTTCACCGCGATGCTTATCAGGCCGGCAAGGTCGGATTGGCCACGCTGGCGGGGCTGATCGCCGGCACGGTCGCCAAACTGGCGATGGCACTGGCCATGATCGGCGTACTGGCCTTCGGCCTGCTGCTGTAACACATCAGCTTGCACCAGCGAACGGGCAGCGATGCAGCAACGACGGACAAGACAAAGGGCATGAAGATCATGCCCTTTGTCCTTATCACCCTCTCCCTCGCCCAGCCTGACGGTCATTCAACGCGGCCAGACCAGAGCCTTACCGGCAGGCGTCCACCGCCTGCTCCAGCCTCTCCACCGCAATCACTTCCAGCCCTTCGATCGGCTGGCGCGGCCGGTTGGCCAGCGGCACGATCGCGCGGGAAAAGCCGAGCTTGGCCGCCTCCTTCAGGCGCTCCTGCCCGCGCTGCACCGGCCGCACCTCGCCGCCCAGCCCGACTTCGCCGAACACAACGGTCTTGTCCGGCAGCGGTTTGTTGCGCAAGGAGGACACGATGGCGAGCAGCACCGCCAGGTCGGCCGCCGGCTCGGCGATCTTGACCCCACCCACCGCGTTGACGAACACGTCCTGATCGAAGCACGCCACCCCGGCGTGACGGTGCAGCACCGCCAGCAACATCGCCAGCCGGTTCTGCTCCAGCCCGACGGTCAGCCGGCGCGGCTGCGGCGCATGCGCCTCGTCGACCAGCGCCTGCACCTCCACCAGCAGCGGCCGGGTGCCTTCCTGCGTCACCAGCACGCAGGAACCCGGCACGTCGTCCTTGTGGCTGGACAGGAAGATCGCCGACGGGTTGGACACACCCTTGAGGCCGCGGTCGGTCATCGCGAACACGCCCAGCTCGTTGACCGCGCCGAAGCGGTTCTTGATCGCGCGGATCATGCGGAAGCTGGAGTGGGTGTCGCCCTCGAAGTACAGCACGGTGTCGACGATGTGCTCGAGCACGCGCGGGCCGGCCAGCGCGCCTTCTTTGGTCACGTGGCCGACCATGATGATGGTGGTGCCGGTCTGCTTGGCCACCCGGGTCAGTTGCGCGGCGCACTCGCGCACCTGCGACACCGAGCCCGGCGCGGAGGTCAGCGCATCGGTGTAGACGGTCTGGATCGAGTCGATCACCGCCACTTCCGGCGCTTCGTGGCGCAGGGTGGCGGTAAT
This sequence comes from Chromobacteriaceae bacterium, assembly GCA_030151505.1. Lineage (GTDB taxonomy): Bacteria > Pseudomonadota > Gammaproteobacteria > Burkholderiales > Aquaspirillaceae > JASLDQ01. Next base: position 2,060 of record JASLDQ010000366.1, on the reverse strand, counting down.
CTGCTCCAGCCGGATCTCGGCCAGGAGCCGGATCGCACCGGCGTCGACCGCCAGGCGCGAGGCGCGCAGCGCGATCTGCTGGGCCGATTCCTCGCCCGACACATACAGCACCTTACGCTTTTGCCCAACTTCGGCCAGCGCCTGCAGCAGCAGGGTGGATTTGCCGATGCCGGGATCGCCGCCGATCAGTACCACCGCGCCGCGTACCAGCCCGCCGCCGAGCACGCGGTCGAGCTCGTCGATGCCGGTCGGCTCGCGCGGTTCTTCGCGGGCGGCCACCTCGGCCAGCACCTGCACGGTCGACGTCACCGACAGCGCCTCGAAGCGGCTGGCCGGGCGGGCGGTTTCCTGCACCGTCTCGGTCAGGGTGTTCCACGCGCCGCAGGCCGGGCACTGGCCCTGCCACTTGGGTGACTGGCCGCCGCAATCATTGCAGACGTAGATGGTTTTGGCCTTGGCCATGCATATCCCCTTAAATGCAAAATCGGCGCCGTGCGCCGATTTTGCCGTATTGCCACCCCGTCGGGGGTTTGGTCACTTGGTTTTGACGACCGAGCCCGGCAGCGACTCGCCGCCGCCCACCACCAGGGTCTCTTCATCGCTGCCGGCCTTGACGGGCAGACTGCTGTCCTTGCCGGCGTTGATGACGCTCATCAGCTTGTCGACTTCGGCGTCGCCCGCGTCGGTTTTCTTTTTCTTGTCCGCCACCGCGGTCTTGGCGGCCGGAGGCGGTTCCGGCGGCGGCGCCATGGTCTGCAGATTGTTCTTGGCCATGTACTCGTTCATCTCCTTCCAGCCGGCGTAGACCTGGGCGCGATCAGCGTCCGGATTCTTGAGATAGCAGGTTTCGAGCGAACGGCCGCTCTGGCGGCAGCCGGCGCCGATGGCCTTGTTGGCGTCGCGGTTGAGCCCGGAGACATTGCCGATCCAGTTGCAGCCGCTCATCAGCAGCGTGGCGGTCAGGACGAGGAACAGACGCATGGCGAATCCTTGATCTTATTTTGACGGGTTCAGTTCGACGGTTTCACCGCTGCGGCCGCGGCTGGCCGGACCGATCCAGTAGGCGAAGGCCGGCAGCAACGTGGCGATCTTCGGCAGTTCGCTCTTGGCCTGGCCCGGATGGGTACGGGTGCGCTGCGGCGACTGGACCGGGCCCGGCACCAGAAGGTTGACGCGCAGATTGGGAAAGGCATCCCATTCGTTGGCGGCGATCCGGGTCAGGTGCGGCAGGCCGGCGTGCGACACCGCGAACGCGCCCCAGAACGGCCCCGGATGCAGGCCGTGGCTTTCGCCGACGAAGACTACCGACGCGTCGTCGGCCTTCTTCAGCAGCGGCAGGCAGGCCCGGGTGAGGGCGAACGGCGCGACGGTGTTGATGCGGAACTGGTTCATCCACTCGTCGATACGCTGGTCGACCAGCGGCGAGGACGCATAGAAATGCGAGGCGCAGTGGACGATGCCGTCGAGCCGGCCGAATTCCTGGTGGATCTTGAAGGCGAGCTGGTTGTAGTCGTCGTCGCTGGCGGCCAGCAGGTCAAGCGGGATGGCGGCGGGTTCGGGGCTGCCGGCGGCGACGATTTCGTCGTACACCATTTCCAGCCGCTTGACTCCGCGCGCCAGCAAAATGACGGTGGCGCCGAGGCGGGCGTATTCGAGGGCGACGTCGTGCCCGATGCCCTGGGTGGCGCCGGTGACGAGGATGACGCGGTCTTTCAGTTCGTCGGGTGCAGCTTGGTAGTCGTTCATCAACAATCCGGTTTGATAGGCAAGTATTCGGTCAGCAGCCGGGCCGCGGCCATGCCGCTGCGCATGGCGCCTTCAAGCGTGGCCGGATAGTCCCCGGCCGTGTAGTCACCCGCCAGCACCAGCTGCGGCAGAGCGGTGGCATTGGCCGGCCGGACCAAGCCGGCATCGCAACTGAAGGTGGCACGCTTTTCCGCGATCACCCGGCCGGCGCTCACGCGCCCCAGTTGCGGCAAGGCCGCCATGATCTCGACGGCCACCGCGCAGCCCAGCTCGTCATGCGGCAAGGCTTCATGCGGACCGGGGCCGCTGATTAC
>JASLDQ010000346.1 GCA_030151505.1 Chromobacteriaceae bacterium | reverse complement strand
CAGACCGGCACGCACGCCGGTCTGCCTTGGTGGTGCCGGTCAAGTTTTTGCTGCCGGCCGCGGGGACGCAGCTTTATCTACAGGAGAGTGAACATGACGAGCCGCCCATGGGTTCTTGCGAGCACCGACTTTTCAGCCGGTGCCGATCTGGCCGTCCGGCGCGCGGCGAGGCTGGCAGTGCAGCGCGGAGTCGACCTGCGGCTACTGCATGTGCAAAGCCCGGGACAGTTGCAAGGCTGGCGCGCCCTGTTCGACACGATGCCGGACAAAATGCCGACGCCGGAGCAGGTGGCGGACCGGAAGTTGCGGACGCTCGCGCAGGCGCTGGAGGCCGAGTTCGGGGTTGCGGTGGATGCCCGGTGCGAGAGCGGGGAGCCGGACGAACTCATCCTGACGCAACTGGCGGACAATGCCTGCGCGCTGGGGGTGATGGGGGCGGCGGGCGAGCATGCGCTGCGGCAGTTCTTTTTCGGCAGCACGAGCTGGCGGGTGGCGGCGCGCCACCATGGCCAGCTGCTGGTCGCCCGGCTGGAACCCTCCTTGGCCTATCGCCGCATCGTCATTGCCACCGATTTTTCAGACTGCGCCATGGCTGCGCTGGTGCAGGCGCTGGCGTTCTCCCCGGAAGCCGACTGCTATCTGCTGCATGCGTACGAAGTGCCGTTCGAGCTGGGAATGCGCGCCCACGGCGTGGATGCGGCCACGATCGGGCATTACCGGCACGTCGCCCGCGAACGGGCAGAGAAGGCCATGCAGTCGTGCCTGAGCCGCTTTACCGGAGAGCGGCATCGCCTCACGCCGGTGATGCTGCACGGCCATGCGCCGGCGCGGATCGTGAGCTTCGCGCGGCAGTGCCAGGCGGACCTGGTGGTGATGGGGGCCGCCTGGCAGGGAACCCTGCAGCACATGCTGCCGGGCAGCGTCAGCCAGCATGTGCTGCAGGAATGCGACAAGGACATGTTGATCGTGCGCAGCTGAGCGGGGCAACGACCGTTCGTACGGACTTGTTGACACGAATTCTCATTCATATCTACACTCGAAACATTGGTTCCAATCACGAGTGCCTCTCATGTACGTTTGTGTCTGCAACGCGGTGACTGACCGTCAGGTTCAACATGCCGTTCGGGAAGGCGCCACCCGCATGCGCGATCTGCGCGAGCAGCTCGGTGTCGCCGGCGATTGCGGCAAATGCGCGTGCTGCGCCAACCAGATCCGCAAGCAAACCCTGCTGCAGATCGGCGAGCCGACCGGAGTTGATCTGGCCTTGGCTTGAACTGGCTTAATTCCAGCCGGTTGACGATAATTGCCCGATCAACCAGATGAGGAAGTAGCCATGAAGGGCGACAAGAAGGTCATTCAGTATCTCAATCGCATCCTGAAGAACGAACTCACGGCGATTAACCAGTACTTCCTCCACGCGCGCATGTGCGGCAACTGGGGCTACCAGAAGCTGAACAAGCACGAGTACGACGAGTCGATCGAGGAAATGAAGCACGCCGACCGCCTGATCGAGCGCATCCTCTTCCTCGAAGGCCTGCCCAATCTGCAGGAGCTGGGCAAGATCTACATCGGCGAAACCCCGCAGGAACTGATCGACTGCGACCTGAAGCTGGAGTGCGAAGGCGTGCCGCTGCTGCGCGAGGCGATCACCTACTGCGAGTCGGTCCACGATTTCGTCAGCCGCGAATTGCTGAGCGACATCCTCGAAAACGAGGAAGAGCACATCGACTGGCTGGAAACCCAGCAAACCCTGATCAAGGAGATCGGCTTGCCCAACTGGCTGCAGAGCCAGATGCACGGGGACGATTGATTCCTCCGCAAGCGTTGCGCCAGCAAACAAAAAGGAGCCTGAACGGCTCCTTTTTTCATGGGGTCGGCGGGCCTCAGCGCGGCGCCTCGGTGCCGGCCGGGTCCGGCTCGACGATTTCCGCCGGCTCCTGCCACGGCATCTTGATCGGATGCGTGTTGACCGTCATCTTTCCGCGCTGCCAGCGCAGCTCGGTCTTGATCTGGCTGCCTTCCTGCTTGACGTAGTTCTGTTCGATCCACATCGCCAGCTGCGAATCCAGCAGGTTCTTGGCCAGATCGTCGATCTCGTCCACGCTCGGCGGATTTTCGGCGCTGGCGTCCACCATAAACAGGTTGCGCGCCTGCGCCACCACCATGTCCTGCAGGGTCTGGCGCGGGATGTCGATGCGGGCTTCGGCCTCGACCTTGCCGAGGAAGTCGGTCGGCTTCTTCAGGTCGCTGTCGTGCAGGTCGTTCAGCGCCACGTTGCCGTTGACGCGGATTTCCCCGCTCGGGATCTTCAGATAGAAGTCGTTGACCAGAAACTTGGGATTGTTGGTCAGGAGCGGCAGGCCACGGGTCTTGATCGTATCCAGATACTGCTGCCGCACCGCCGCCGGGTCCACGCCTTCCACCGGAATCTTGCCCAGCGCGTCGTCGAGCGCGATCAGGGTCGGGCCGTGCAGGTGGTTGGCCGCCACGTCGAGCTTGAGCGGGCCGTATGGTGTCTGGTTGATCGCCAGCCGGTCGAACGACAGGCGGCCGCGCGAGTTGACGAATTCGTCCTGCTCGGTGGTGACGATCTGGTAGCGCAGCTTGTCCAGTTCGGCCTTGGACGGCTTGATTTCCCCGACCGGGTTGATGAACTCGCCGACGCGGATGCGGGTCAGCAGGTGGACCAGTTCGTTGAGCTTGATCTCGTAGGGCAGGCTTTCCTTCGATTCGACCCGGATCTTGTCGATGCTCAGCTCCGACGTGCCGAGCTTGACCCCGGTGCTGCCGGGGCGGTTTTCCGACAGGTAGTTCAGCCCGACGAGCTCGAAGTGCCCCTTGGTGGCCGCTTCCAGCACGAAGCCCGGCACCTTGGCGTCCACCGCGTATTGCTTGTAGCCCTGCTCGTAGTCGACCTTGGTGGTGAGCCCTTGCCAGGCCACCTTCACGCCGGACAGGGTTTCCTCGTAGTCGAACTTGGGCACGGAGACGGTCAGCTGGCCGCCGCCGACGAAATTCAGGCGGTTGGTCAGCGTGATCGGCTCGCGGTCGCCGAAGAACTTGGCGAGGGTCTTGCGCGTCTGCTCGCTCATCTCGAACTCGGTCGTCACCACCGCGCGGGCGGGGCGGAAGCCGAAGGAGCCGATTTCGGGCAGCGGGCCGTGCTTGATGTGATGGGTGAACTTGATGGTCGTGTTGAGCCAGTCGGCGCTATTGCCCGGCAGCATGCCCAGATACGGCTTGAACAATTTCTGGTTGAACGTTAGTTCGGTGGTTTCGGCGGACGAAAACCAGCCGCGCTGGTAGGTGTGCGATTTGACGACGAACAGGGGCAGCTCGGCGAGCATCTTGTGCTGCTCGGCCAGCGTCTCTTCGGTTTTGAGGCCGGTCCAGTAGGCCGCGCCGGCGTAGGCTGCCACGACAAGGGCGGTGCCGCCGACGGCCAGTTTCCACGTGCGGGAGTTCACCAAGGGTCGATCCGTGCGTTTGATAAGGTCGATAGCAGCGCATGGTATCACCTCTGGCGGCCGGCCCGACACCGCCTGCATCGCCGGCGGCGCTGGCAAGGATGGCGGTGCCGCCCTGACAACCTGCCGGCGGCTCGCCTGTCCCGCCCGCCACCGGTAGAATCGCCGGTATCCGTTTTCTTACCAGAAAGGCAGTCCCACATGAGCATTCAGCGTCTCGCACCCGGCAAGCGCCTGTCCGAAGCCGTCGTCGCCAACGGTCTGGTGTTTCTCGCCGGCCAGGTGCCCGAATCCCTCGACAAAGACATCACCGGCCAGACCGTCGAAGTGCTGGCCGCCATCGACCAGATTCTGGCCGAGCTCGGCTGCAACAAGGCCAGCATCGTCGACACCACCATCTTCCTGGCCGACATCGCCGACTTCGACGGCATGAACGCCGCCTGGGATGCCTGGGTCGACAGCCGCAACCCGCCGGCCCGCGCCACGGTGCAGGCCAAGCTGGCCAATCCGGGCTGGAAGGTCGAGATCAAGGTGGTCGCGGCGCTGTAAGCGCCCGCGGGCATACGCTTGCCGACAAGCCAACGGGCGCCCTGGGCGCCCGTTTTGCATCGGTCAATCGCTGTTTCGGCCAGAGGCGGCCTGCCGCATCATCCCTGCTGCAAGATCCATTGGGTCAGCGCCTTGGCGTCCGCCGGGCTGATGTTGCTCGGCGGCATCGGCACCGGGCCCCACGCACCGGCGCTGCCCTTGACGATCTTTTGCTCCAGTTGCGCCTCGGCGCCCTTGCCGCCGTAGCGCTTGGCGATGTCCTGGAAGGACGGGCCAACCACCTTGCGCTCGACCGCGTGACAGGACATGCAGTTCTTCTGCTGGGCCAGCGACTGGCTGGCGTGCGCCGACAGCGGGGCGAGGAGCGTCAACAGCAAGACGGAGTGTTTCATCGGGTTTCCTTTCTGAATGGGAGGGGTTGATCGGCTGCTGCCCGTGCGCCGGTTCAGCCGCGCTTGCGCTGCTGCATCGCCAGATACACCATCGCCGCGGTGATCGAGTCGTTGAGGGCGTCGTGGCGGGCCAGCGTCGGGATGTGCAGGTCGTCCAGGATCGATTGCAGGCGCAGGTCGACGTAACCGTCCGGCGTCTGCCGGAGTTTCCAGTCGTAATACAGGCCCGACACTTCGACCTGCCGTTGCGGCAGCCGCACCCCGGCGATCTGCCGCACATACTTGTTCAGCACCGCCACGTCGTACTCGAGGTAGTAGCCGACCAGCGCTCGTCCGCCGATGAAGTCGAGCAACTGCCGCACCGCGTCCAGCGGCGGGATGCCGTCCGACAGGTCCTTGGGACGCAGGCCGTGCACCACCACATTGCTGCTCTCGGGCAGATGCTCGGGCTTCACCAGCACTTCGAACGACTGGCTGGTCAGCACCTTGCCGTCGCGGATCTTCACCGCGCCGATCGACAGGATTTCGGCTTCGCGCACGTTCAGGCTGGTGGTTTCGCAATCGAGGCTGACCAGCTCGTCCGGATGCCCCGCGAACATACCGGCCCATTCCGGCGCGACCTTCTTCTTGTTCCATGACGTCCTGAGTGCCGCCAGCATCAGAAGCTCCCCACTTTGAAGTGATAACGCACGCTGGCCTTGAACTTCTTCACCACGGCGAAGGCGTCTTTCAGCAGGTCGCGTTCCAGCGTGGACAGCTTGGCCGGCACGATGCGGTTGTCCGGCGTGGCTCCCAGCGCCAGCGCCTCCAGCCCGCGCTCGAGCCGCAGCTGCAGCAGGAAGGCCAGCGCCTCGGCGGTGTCGTGCGCCAGGTTGGTGTCGAGGGCGCCGCGGTCGGCCAGCTGGGTCAGCCGGTCGAAAGTGTTGGTGTCGTGCAGGCCGGCTTCCAGCGCGTAGGCGCGCACGCCGTGGACGATGGGGAAGATGCCGCCTTTTTTCAGGTCCAGCGAGTCGACACCATCGCGTTCCTTGGTCAGCAGCTGGGCGAACAGGCCCAGCGGCGTGTCGAACTGTTCGACCGCGCGGGCGAAGCGCATGTAGAAGCTGGAATCGTCCTGCAGGATGCCGCCCAGATAGCCTTTGGCTTCGTCGAGCAGGGTCTCGTCGCCGGCGACCGCCACCGCGTCCACGAAAATCGCCAGATTCATCTGCGAATTCTCGTCCGGCAGATAGACCCAGCGGTACAGTGTGTCGTGCCATGGCTGCTGCGGCTTCACCCAGTCCGGGTTGGACACCATGATCTTGCCGGGGCAGGGCGGGTAGCCAAAATCGGCCAGCGCCGCCGAGAACGCCGCGCAGGCATCACGAAGGCCGGGGTGCTCGAAGCCGTCGCGCACGATCAGCGCGTTGTCCTGATCGGTCTTGATGATCTGCTCGCCGCGCCCTTCTGAACCCATCACCACCAGGCAGCTGTTTTCGACCAGCTCGGGTGGCGCGATCAACTCCCACGCCCGCGCGAACAGCTTGCCGTTGAGCGCCTGCACCAGCCGCGCCAGCTGCGGCGCCTTCACGCCGTGGCTGGACAGCACCTGCACCAGCTTGTCCATCTGGCCCGCGACGTCGCGCAGCGAGTCGAGCGAGTCGGCCAGCTCCAGTTGCTGGGCGATCAGGTGGGAGTGGTTGGAGAAGTAGGACAAGAGGTCGATCTGTTCCAGCACGCCGACCGGCTGGCCGTGCTCGGTCACCACCACGCGCTGGATGGTGTGGCGGGTCATGGTCAGCAGCGCGTTGAACAGGTAGTCGTCGATGTCGCTGCTGATGAGTTCGAAGCGGCAGATGTCCGCCAGCGGCGTGGCCGGCGGCACCGCGTTGATGATGATGTCGCGGCAGTCGCTGGCGGTGAAGATACCGGTGCGGCCGTCGTCGCGCACGAGGATGGACTTGGCCCGGTGCTCCTTCATCGCCAGCGCCGCGTCCAGCACCGTGGCGCTGCCGTCGAGAAAGACCGGTTTTTTGACGCAGGCGTCGCGCACGCTGGCGGTCAGCAGGGTCTGCAGCTCGCGGTTGCCGCCGCGCTGGGCCATGGCCGAGAATTTCTGCGACAGGTTCTGGAAGAAGAAGGCGCCGAACACGCTGTTGGAGTCGATCAGCTCCATCACCACGCTTTTCGGAATGGCAAAAGCCAGCGTTTCCTCGTGCACTTCGAAGCGGTGGGCGGCGTAGCCGGCGATCAGCGCGCGCGAATCGAAGGAATCGTGCTGGCGGTAGACCGCCAGGATTTCATCGTCGCTGCCCATCTCGCGCACGATGCCCTTGATGACGACGAAGAGGTGCTCGACCGGCTGGCCCGGTGCCAGCAGCACGGCGTTGTCGGCATAGAAGTGGATGTCGACGTCTTTTTCGAGGCGGTCGCGCTCCTGCGCGCTCAGGACGTCGAAAGGCGGATGGGTGAAATCGAAACGGCTCATCGGCAGGGCTCCTCGTGTGTGCTTTATTTATGCCGCACAGTTTACCCGTTCGTCATCGACAGGTGGGGGCAACGCCGCCGATTGCGCGCTGGCGCAGGCGAGGACGCCGGCTACGAGGTGCGCAGCGGCGCGCCGAACTTGAACACCTTGAGCTCGTTGGTCTGGAAGGCGGTCCAGCACTCGTTGTCGGTGAGTGGCTGGGTGGCGATCACCGCGACCCGGTCGTTGGGCGTGGTGACCTTGGAGAAGTCGATGTCCACGTCCTCGTCCACCAGGTGCGCGGTGGCGAACGGTGCCTGCCGCACCACGTAGTGCAGCGCGGTCGAGCAGTGGGCGAACATGTACTTGCCGTTGGACAGGATGAAGTTGAAGGTGCCGTGGCGGCGGATCTCGGCGGTGGTGGCCGCCAGCACGCGGTAAAGCTCGACGAAGGGCGGCTCGTGCTCGAATTCGCGCCGTAGGGTGTCGAGGATGAGGCAGAAAGCCCGCTCAGAGTCGGTATTGCCGACCGGCCGATAGAAACTGCCTTCGGCCGGGCTGAAGTTTTCCAGATTGCCGTTGTGGGCGAAGATCCAGTAGCGCCCCCACAGCTCGCGCTGGAAGGGGTGGGTGTTGGCGAGGCTGAGCTTGCCCTGGGTAGCCTTGCGGATGTGGGCGATGACGTTTTCCGACTTGATCGGGTAGTCGCGGACGAAATCCGCCACCCGCGAGCTGCACGACGGTTCGACGTCAAGGAACACCCGCACGCCGGCGCCCTCGAAGAAGGCGATGCCGAAACCGTCGGCGTGGTGGTCGGTCAGTCCGCCGCGACGGCGGAAACCTTCGAAGGAGAACTGGATGTCGGTCGGGGTGTTGCAGTTCATCCCCAGGAGCTGGCACATCGTCGGGTCTTTCCGTTTGCCGCCGCGGGCGGCTTGTAATTTGTCGGTATGGCGCTATCTTACCTGCTTACATTTTTTGCCGGAAATTCAGCCATGACCACCATTGCCGTGGTTCGCAAAGGGACGGAAGTCGCCATCGCGGCCGACTGTCAGTCCACCTTCGGGGACACCCGCCTGAGCGCCGCGCACGACGCGCGCTACAACAAGATTTTCGAGCTCGACGGCAGCTTCATCGCCATCGCGGGTTCCGCCGCCCACGACCTCGTCATGCAGGCGGCGCTGACCAAGCTGAAAAACCGCGATTTTTCCAGCCGCCCGGCCATTTTCGAGACTTTCCGCAAGCTGCATCCCAAGCTGAAGGAAGACTTCTTCCTCAAGACCGAGGAGGAAGAGGACGATCCCTACGAATCCAGCCAGATGACGGTGCTGATCGCCAATGCCCACGGCATCTTCGCGATCTATTCGATGCGCGAGGTGTATGAATTCAACAAGTTCTGGGCGATCGGCTCCGGCCGCGACTACGCCATCGGGGCGATGTACGCCGGCTACGACGGCGTGCGCACCGCGGCCGAAGTGGCGCAGCTGGGCGTGCAGGCCGGTTGCGAGTTCGACGTCGGCTCCAGCCTGCCGCTGACGCTCTACACCGCCCGCCTGCCCGAGCAGGGCTGAACCTTCCCGAATCCGGCCGGCGCGGTATTTGCCGTGCGGGCCGACCTCCCGAGAGCCTCATCATGAAAGACACGCTGCAACGCTTTTTGTTCGAACACGCGCCGGTGCGCGGCGGGCTGGTCCGCCTCGACGACACTTGGCAGACCATCCTGTCGCGCAAGAACTACCCGGATGCGCTGCGCCACCGCCTGGGTGAACTCGCCGCCGCCGCCGCGCTGCTGGCCGCCACCATCAAGTTCGACGGCACGCTGATCCTGCAACTGCAGGGGCAGGGCGTGCTGAAGCTGCTGGTGGTCGAAGTCAATGCCGTCGACCGCACCCTGCGCGCCACCGCCCGCTGGGACGGCGAGGTCCGGCGCGAGGCGACGCTGGTCGAACTCCTCGGGCCGGGCCAGTTCGTCATCACCCTCGACCCGAACAACGGCGCCGACCCGTATCAGGGCATCGTGGCGCTGGAGGGCGGCTCGGTGGCCGACATGCTCGGCCACTACATGCAAAGCTCGGAACAGCTCGACACCTTCATCCGGCTGGCCGCCAGCGACGACACCGCCGCTGGCCTGCTGCTGCAGAAGCTGCCCGACGGCCACGGCGACGAGGACGGCTGGCCGCGCGTCACCCAGCTTGCCGCCACCCTCAAGGACGAGGAATTGCTCGGCCTGGGCGCGGACGACATTCTGCACCGGCTCTACCATCAGGAAGACGTCCGCCTGTTCGATGCCGAGAAGATCACTTTCCAGTGCAGCTGCAGCGCCGAGCGCGTCGGCGGCATGCTCAAGCTGCTCGGTCGCGCCGAAGTCGACGACATCGTGGCCGAGCAGGGCAGCGTCGAGATTGCCTGCGACTTCTGCCACCAGACTTATGTGTTCGACGAGGAAGACGTCGAGGCGCTGTTTTCGCCGGACGACACGCCGGACGCACCGGTGCGTCACTGAGGCTTGTTGCGGGTGGCGGTGGATTGCCCGGCCGCCGGAGTCCGTCCGCCACCGGCAGTGCCAGTCCGGCAATGGGTGACCGCCTCGGTCGGCGGCGCCGCTTACTCTCCGTCTGCGGCCGGTGTCGCCGCCTCCCGTTCGGCCGTCGCCTTGGCGACGATGCCTTCCAGCAGGCGGATGCCGGCCTGCAGATCCTGCGGGGCGGCATCTGCCAGCAGTTCCTGCCGCAGTCCGCTGACTTCCCGTTCGATTTCCTGCACCAGATCCAGCCCCGCCGGCGTGATCCTGATCCGCTTCTGGCGGCGGTCCTGCGGGTCGGCGATCCGCTCCAGCAATCCCATGCCCTGCATCCGGTCGATGATCCTGACCAGCGTCGGGCTCTCGATACCCAGCCTTGCCGCCAGCTCGCTCTGGTTGTAGCTGCGGCCGTCCATGCGCAGTATCCACAGGGTGCGCCACGTCGTTTGCGTCATCCCCCACGGTCGCAGGCGCTTGTCCAGCCTGACCCGCCACAGGGCTGCCGCCTGGTGCAACAGAGTGGCATAGCGTTGCACGTCCTCAGTCATTGGTTTCTATCCTAATAATTAGCATGCTAATATTATTCGGTTTTCAGGAACCCTTGTCCACATGTCTGACTCCACCCCCTTATCCGACCGCGACCGCCTGATCCAGCGCTTCGGCGACCGCTACAAATGGCTGGCGCTCTTGACGGTGGCGCTGGGCACGGTGGCGGCGGTGCTGTCCACCACCAGCTTCAACGTCGCCATCCCGGCGCTGGTCAGACACTTCGGCCTCGGGCAGGAAACCGCCCAGTGGGCGATCACCGGCTTCATGGGGGCGATGACGCTGGCTATGCTGCCCACGCCCTGGCTGCTTGACCGCTTCGGTTTCCGCCGCTGTTTCCTGACCGCGCTCGCCGTCCTCGGAGTGGCCAGTGTCGGCGGCAGTCTGTCGGGTAATTTCGGCGTTCTGGTCGCGGCCCGCGTTGTGCAGGGTGCGGCGGCCGGACTGTTGCAGCCACTAGGCACGCTGGCGGTGATGCGGCTGTTTCCGCCCGACAAGCAGGGCAGGGCCTCGGGCATGCTCAGCTTCGGCATCGTGCTGGCGCCGGCCGTCGCCCCGGCATTGGGCGGCATGCTGATGGATGCCTTCGGGTGGCGGGCGATCTTTCTCATCAACCTGCCGTTCTGCCTGATCGCCGGCGTGGCCGGGTTTCGCCTGTTGCCGCGCACGGCGGACTTCCAGCGCAAGGCATTCGACTGGGTCGGGGTCGGGGTGTTGGGCCTGGCGACCTTGTGCACCGTTGAAGGAGTGAGCAGCCTGCATCACGGCGGGCTGGCCGATCCGTGGACTGCCCTGCAGCTCGGCATGGCCGTGCTCGCACTGGCACTGTTCATCATCCACGGCCGCCGTGCCGCCCATCCCATCATCAGTCTGGACCTGTTCGGCGACCGGCCCTTCGTCATGGGCTCGCTGGTATCGCTGACCTATGGCTTCGGCCTGTACGCCTCCACCTACCTGATTCCGGTCTTCCTGCAGACCTCGCTGGGTTTTTCCGCCACCCGGGCCGGTTTTGCCTTGCTGCCGGCCGGGATCGCGCTGGCGCTGTGTATTCCGCTCGCCGGCCGGCTGGCCGATCACTACCACCCGCAGTGGATCACCATCGGCGGGCTGGTGCTGTTCTGCCTGTCCTTCTTCCTGTTCGCCGGGGTCGGCGCGCACATCGGCTATCTCGAACTAGCCGGCGTCACCGTGCTCGGCCGCATCGGCTTGGCCCTCATCCTGCCTTCGCTCAACCTCGCCGCCCTGCGCGGCATGGAAGCGCATCAGCTCGGCCAGTCGTCGATGGTCATCAGCTATGTGCGACAGCTTGGCGGCGTGCTCGGCATTGCCGTGTCGGCGGTATTTGTGGAGTGGCGGACGAGCGTGCATGGGGCCAGCGCCGACGGGATCGCCCGTGCATTCTCGGACAGCTTCCTGATGGTGGCGATGGTGTTCGTGCTGGCGCTGGTGGCGGCGAGCCGGATGAAGCAGCGTGGCGGGTAAGGGCGGTCAGCTTGATGTCGGGGAGGGGGCGGCAGGCCCTGCCGGCCAGGCGGGTTTTGCGGCGATGCACCGGTTTATGGCTCTCGAATAACGAGGAGCGGCTTGAAACAGGAAAGCAGGTTTTATAAAAATTTGTTTTTTATTTTGGCCTTGTCAATTCAGGCTGCCTGCAATGCTGGGCAGTTAGACCATGTGGTTGGGTCAGCTTGATGGCAAGGTCGTTAATTGGGGCGGAAGGGATTTGTTTGCTGTATGGCGCAACCCGGCAGTGTTCAGCTGGAAATACGGTCAGCGTGATAGGCCGTCGCGACTTGAATCAGGCAATGTCTGGGTAAATCGGAAAGCAAGCGGGGAGATTTGTCGCGCCCAAGTAATGCCTTGCTTGTTTGCAGATTGGATAAGGCCTCGGTTGGAACGCGATGAAATGAAAAAGCCCCGCAGTGCGGGGCTTTTTCCATGCAGCGATTCGGCTCGTCTAACGGATTAGATGGCCTGAATGTTCGTTGCTTGCGGGCCTTTTTGACCCATGCCGGCAACATAGCTGACCTTCTGGCCTTCGGCGAGGGACTTGAAGCCTTCGCTGCGAATTTCGGAGAAGTGAGCGAACAGGTCGTTGCCGCCTGCATCAGGAGTAATAAAGCCAAAACCCTTGGCGTCGTTGAACCACTTAACGGTACCTGTTTCCATTTTGTATTCCTTAAAAAGAATGAATTAATAAGCGATTGCTTAAGATGCAGAATAGTCAAGGAAGACTGCGTGGAACAATGGAGTGCCGCTTTGAAGGGGAACAACTATGAACTTGAATCTACTGCTTGATAATTTTGCAGGCACAGTTGTACGCACATTGCCACAGCGTGTCAAATTTTTTCGAAAATAATTGACTCGTTTTCCCGATGGTCGCCGCAAGTGGCATTTTGAATGCCGCTTGCTGCTACTAATGGCGGCGTCTTCTTCTCGACGGAGGCCGAAATCACGCACCACAATCGTGCGTATTCATTTGGCGCGGACTGTCCAGGATGAACAGATCGCTGTGCTTTCAATGGCTTGACCCAAAGAAAATGCCCTGCATGGCAGACCGCCATGGCAGGGCATTTTTCGTTTCGCCGGCTAGGATTCAGCCGGCTGTCAGAGGTTCTTTTCTTTCCAGCCGCCGCCCAGCACCTTGTACAGGGTGACCAGATTGGACTGCTGGCTCAGTTGGGTGCCAATCAATCCCTGCTGGGCGCTGTAGTGCGAACGCTGGGCGTCCAGCAGGCTCAGGTAGCTGTCCACCCCGACCTTGTAACGCGCCTGCGACACGTTGAAGCTGCGCTCGCTGGCCTTGACCAGTTTCTCCTGCGCCCGCAACTGCTCGCCGAGGGTGCCGCGCTGGGCGAGGCCGTCGGCGACTTCGCGGAAGGCGGACTGGATGCTTTTCTCGTACTGGGCCACGGCGATGTCGCGCTGGACTTTGGCCACATCCAGATTGGCGCTGTTGCGGCCCAGATCGAAGATCGGCAGGCTGATTTGCGGCATGAAGGACCAACTGCCCGAGCCGGCCTTGAACAGGCTACCCAAGTCGCCACTGAGCGCTCCGACACTACCGGTGAGGGTGATGCTGGGGAAGAAGGCCGCGCGCGCGGCACCGATGTTGGCGTTGGCCGACTTGAGCTGGTGCTCGGCCTGGATGATGTCCGGCCGGCGCTGCAGCAGGTCGGACGGCAGGCCGGCGGGCAGGTCGGCCAGCGGCGCCGTCTGCGCCAGCGTGGCGCCGTCGTTCACCGTGGCCGGCAGCGGCGCGCCGACCAGCAGGGTCAGCGCGTTTTCATCGCGGGCGACCTGGCTCTGGTAGCGGGCGACGTCGCTGCGCGCCGATTCCACCGTGGTTTCGGCGCGGCTCAGATCCAGGTCGGAGGTAACGCCGATGTCGAACTTGCGCCGGCTCAGCTCGTACGATTCCTGCTGGGTCTTGAGCGTGTCCTGCGCCAACTGCAAGAGCTGGCGGTCGGCACGCAGGGTCAGCCAGGCGTTGGCGACTTCCGCCACCAGGCTGATCTGCGCGCTGCGCTGCGCTTCCTGAGTGGAGAAGTAGCTCTCCAGCGCCGACTCCTTCAGGCTGCGCACCCGGCCGAACAGGTCAAGCTCGTAGGCGCTGAAGCCCAGCCCGGCGCTGTACTGGTGGCTGATGACCTCCGAGCCGGTGGTGCTGACCGAGGCCGGCACGCGCTGGTTGGTGCCGCTGCCACTGGCCTTGATGGTCGGGAACAGGTCGGCGCGCTGGATCTGGTAGCGGGCGCGGGCGGCCTCGATGTTGAGGGTGGCCACGCGCAGGTCGCGGTTGTTGGCCAGCGCCTGCTCGATCAGCCCTTGCAGTTGCGGGTCGCGGAAGAACTCGCGCCAGCCGAGGTCGGCGGCGGCCGGCGTCGTGGCGGTATCCATCGCGTAGGCCGGGCCGGCGGGCCAGGCCTGCGCGACCGGAGCCGCCGGGCGCTCGTAGGTCGGCATCAGCGTGCAGCCGCTCAGCAATGCTGCACCGACGGCGAGAGCGAGGACGGAAGATGGGTGACGCATATTAACGGTCCTCCGAATCGTGTTTGATTTTGCCGCTGTCCGGCATGATCTGGCGCGACTGGATGCCCTTCTTGCTGACCCACAGACGGATGACCACAAAGAACACCGGCACGAAGAAGATCGACAGCACGGTGGCGGACAGCATGCCGCCGGCCACGGCGGTGCCGAGGGCGTTCTGGCTGCCCTGACCCGCGCCGCTCTTGAGCGCCAGCGGGAGCACGCCGAAGAAGAAGGCCAGTGAGGTCATCAGGATGGGGCGCAGACGCATCCGTGCCGCGGTCAGCACCGCCTCGAACATGTCCTTGCCCTGTTCCATCTGCTCCTTGGCAAATTCCACGATCAGGATCGCGTTCTTGGCCGACAGACCGATGGTGGTCAGGAGGCCGACCTGGAAGTACACGTCGTTGGGGAAGCCGCGCAGGCTGTTGGCCAGCACCGCGCCGAGCACGCCCAGCGGCACCACCAGCATCACCGAC
>JASLDQ010000348.1 GCA_030151505.1 Chromobacteriaceae bacterium | reverse complement strand
AGCACTTCTTCTTCAAGCTGGGCGACTGCGCCGACTTCCTGCAGAACTGGACCTCGGGCAGCACCACCCTGGCCGACGGCCGCGAGCAGCCGCACCTGCAGCCCGAATCGCACAACAAGATGAACGAGTGGATCGAGGGCGGCCTGCAGGACTGGGACATCTCGCGCGACGCGCCTTACTTCGGCTTCGAGATTCCGGACGCGCCGGGCAAGTATTTCTATGTGTGGCTGGACGCGCCGATCGGCTACATGGCCAGCTTCAAGAACCTGTGCGACCGCGAAGGTATCAATTTCGACACCTTCTTCAACAAGGATTCCAGCGCCGAGCTCTATCACTTCATCGGCAAGGACATCCTGTATTTCCACGCGCTGTTCTGGCCGGCCACGCTGGAATACTCCAACTACCGCACCCCGACCGGCGTGTTCGCCCACGGCTTCCTCACCGTCGACGGCGCCAAGATGTCCAAATCGCGCGGCACCTTCATCACCGCGCAAAGCTACCTCGACTGTGGGCTCAACCCGGAGTGGATGCGCTACTACATCGCCGCCAAGCTCAACAGCAAGATCGAGGACATCGACCTGTCGCTGCCGGACTTCGTCGCGCGGGTGAACTCG
Source organism: Chromobacteriaceae bacterium (assembly GCA_030151505.1). Classification (GTDB taxonomy): domain Bacteria; phylum Pseudomonadota; class Gammaproteobacteria; order Burkholderiales; family Aquaspirillaceae; genus JASLDQ01. Next base: position 6,451 of record JASLDQ010000348.1, on the reverse strand, counting down.
GACCTGGTCGGCAAGTTCATCAACATCGCCAGCCGCGCCGCCGGCTTCATCACCAAGCGTTTCGACGGCCGGCTGGCGGATGCGATTGCCGCCGATGCTGAACTGGCGAGCCCAGTCTGCCTCGCCGGCGAGTTCGAATCCGGCGCCGGCCTGTTGCGCCGCCTGCAGCAGGAAGCCGACGGCATCGCCGCCGCCTTTGAAGCGCGCGAATACGCCAAGGCGCTGCGCGACGTGATGGCGCTGGCCGATGCGGTCAACGCCTTCGTCGACGCCAACAAGCCGTGGGAGCTGGCGCGCAAGGAAGGCGCCGACGCCGAGCTGCAGCAGGTCTGCACCGTGCTGATCAACGCCTTCCGCCTGCTGGCGATCTACCTCAAGCCGGTGTTGCCGAAGCTGGCCGAACAGGTCGAGGGCTTCCTCAACATCGCGCCGCTGAGCTGGAGCGATGCGGGCAGCCTGCTGCTCAATCACGCGATCAAGCCTTACCAGCACCTGATGCAGCGGGTTGAGCAGGCGCAGATCGACGCGCTGATCGAGGCCAACAAGCAAAGCATCGACGTCGCGCCGGCCGCCGCCGTGATCGAGCCGATCGCCGACACCATCGCCTTCGACGACTTCGCCAAGCTCGACCTGCGCGTCGCTACCGTGGTGGCCTGCCAGTTCGTCGATAAGTCCGACAAATTGCTGCAGTTCACCGTCGATCTGGGCGAGGGCCGCACCCGCAACATCTTCTCCGGCATCCGCAGCGCCTACGCCGAGCCGGACAAGCTGGTCGGCCGCCAGGTGATCGTGGTGGCCAACCTGGCCCCGCGCAAGATGCGTTTCGGCGTGTCCGAGGGGATGATCGTCTGCGCCAGCGGCGTGGCCGACGACAGCGGACTGTTCCTGCTGGACGTAGATGCCGGTGCGGCGCCGGGCATGCGCGTCAGCTGAACCGCCGATTAGGTCATGGCCGTCCGTTCTCCCGAACGGACGGCTTTTTCATTGGAATGAACCGGGAGCAAGGAAGAGATGATTGCCAGACTGTTGCGCATCCATGGCAAGGTGCAGGGGGTGTACTACCGCGACACGGCGGTGAGCCGGGCCGCCGATATTGGCGTGCACGGCTGGGTCCGCAACCGTCACGACGGCACGGTCGAGGCGCTGGTGGCGGGGGAGGGCGTGCTGGTCGAGGCCTTCATCGCCTGGGCGCATGAAGGCTCGACGGCGGCGCGGGTGGACCGGGTCGAAATCGTCGTGATCGAACTGCCAGCCGAGCTGGAAGGCTTCGAGCGCCGACCGACGGCCTGAGCTGCTTGGCGGCGCGTTGCCGTACCGCACCGCCGCCCTGCCTTGGGTCGCGATGTGGCGAGTGATCGCATGATCGGACCATGATGCCGTGGGCTGGCCATGTTAAAATGCAAACAACATTTCTGCGGCCGGCTTTGCTGGCTCGCCGCGCTTTTACCCCGCTCCGGGGTTTGTTTCGCCAACTGTGTACTCCATGTCCAAACCCGATGTGTTTCTCGCCCGCCAGCCGATCATGGACCGCAGCAGGTCGGTCGTTGCCTACAAGCTGCTGTTCCGTTCCGGGGATACTCAGACCGCTCAAGTCAGCGACGACGTGGCGGCAACCGCCACGGTCATCCGCCATGCCTTCATCGACCTCGGCATCACCGAAGTGATTGGCTCGGCGGCGCGGGCGTTCATCGCGGTATCCGGCCAGCTGTTGATGCACGACGCCATCGAACTGCTGCCGTGCGACCAGGTGGTGCTGGAGCTGCTTGACGCTCGCGTGCTTGAGCCCGCCGTGATCACCCGCTGCCATCAGCTCGCGGCCGCGGGCTACACCCTGGCCATCTCGGCACAGGCGGCGACCAATCCGGCGCTGGCTGATCTGCTGCCGGCGGTGCGCATCATCACCATCGACATGCAGCGGCACGAAACCACGGAGCTGCCCGGCCTGATCCTCGCCCTGCGCCGCTGGCCGGTCGAGCTGATGGCGGGCAAGGTCGACAGCCAGGACAAGTACAACGCCTGTTTCTCTGCCGGAATCCAGCTGTTCCAGGGATATTTCTTTGCCCATCCCACCCTGCTGACCGGCCAGCGCTCGCTGTCGGTGGAAGAAGCCGGCCTGCTGCGCCTGCTCGACCTGATCGTGCGCGAAGCCGATATCGACGAAGTGCAGGACGCGTTCAAACAGGCTCCCAACCTGACCGTCCAGCTGCTGCGACTGGCCAACTCGGCTGCCGCCGGCGCCCATCGCCAGATCGGCTCGGTGCGCGAGGCCATCATGGTGCTGGGACTATCGCAATTACGGCGCTGGCTGCAGCTGCTGGTGTTCTCCAGCCACGCCCAGCAACATGGCGACGGGAGGCCGTCGCCGCTGCTGGAGTTTGCCGCCTTGCGCGGCAAACTGATGGAACTGATCGCCCAGCAGCGCTATCCGTTCAACCGCGGCGCCCACGAAAAAGCGTTCATGACCGGCATGCTGTCGGCGCTGGATGCCCTGTTCCAGCGGCCGATGGAGGAGCTGCTGGCGCAGTTGCGGGTGCAGCCGGACATCGCCGCCGCGATCCTGGCAGGCCAAGGCGAACTGGGCCGGCTCCTGACCCTGGTCAAGGCGACCGAAGGCAACGCGATGATGCCTGAAGACAGCGGCATCGAGGACCTGCACATGCTGCAGATCGAGGCGTGGCACTGGGTGCGCAATATCCACGGCGTTGCCTGACCCGGGTGTCGCCGATGTTCGCGCTGATGCCCGCGGTATCGGGCGCGTCATCTTGCTCTGGCCGGCGTCTTGCGCGCAGGTGCGGCAAGGCCGCCAAATCTCTTGTTTCCCGCCATCGACCGTGACGGCGGCGTTCTTATTTTCGATTGTTCTTCATGCACAGCTACGCCTCTTTCGCTTCCTTGCAGGCTTTTCTTGCCATCACGCCGAAGGACTACGCCTTGTTGGCGGAGTACCGGTCGGTGCTGGTCGATCCCTCCGTGCTCAGCGAGGCGTTCTATGCCTATCTGACCAGCCATCAGGACACGCTGGCCTTGCTGACGCCGCATCTGGATCAGCTGGACAGCTTGCTCGAACGGCAGATGAAGCATATCGACAACCTGTTTGGCCAGTCGGCGCCGAACGCGCAGCAAGTCGAGCGCACCATCGCGCTGGGGCAGATGCACGAGCGGATCGGGGTGTCGAGCGTGTGGGTCGCCGGTGCCTATGAGTTGTACCTGCAGCATGCCGAGAATCGTCTTCTGGCAAGCGGTCTAGACACTGCGCTGCAGGCCCGGCTGCTGCGGGCAATCCGCAAGCGGGTGATGCTCGATTTGTTGCTGCAATTGCAAGGCAGCCGCGAGGCGTTTGCCGCTGACATGCAGCAGCAAAACTGGCAGCTGACCCGGCTGGGGCAGATGTACCGGGCGCTGGGCAAGCTCAGCGAACTGGCGGAAAACCAGACCAGCGAGGCCGAGTTGTTCGATGCGGTGAGCCGGATCAGCGTGGAGGACGCCGGCTTTCTATTCTGCCGGGTGGGGCTCTTGGGTTTCGATGGCCAGATCGATTACGTGTCGACCGCCAGCCAGGTGCCGTTGGCGTCGTTTGGGGCCGAGGCGGTGCAGAGCGTCCAGTCCCTGAGCTTCGTGCCCGGCGATCAAAGCCCGACCGCACTGGTGGTGGAAACCGGCCAGGCACAGATCGTCAACGATGTGGCGACGGCCTCCGGACTGGATCCTTGGCGGGCGATGCTGGAGCTGTTCAAGGTCGGCAGCCTGATGATCTCGCCCCTGCTGCGCGAAGGCCGGGTGATCGGCACGATGAATTTTTATGCGAGCGAGCCCGGCATGTTCGGGCAGGAAGAGCGGCTGTTCGCCGAGTCGCTGACGCGCGAGATCAGCCTGTCGATCGAGCGCATCCATGCGCTCAAGAGCCGCAGCAAGATCAAGGCGATGCTGGACTATCAGACCCGCTTCGACACCCAGACCAATGTGCTGAACCGGCAGGCGGTGGTGCAGGAGGCGGAAAAACTGATGGTGCTGCCGGCCAGTTCGCACATCTGCGCCGCGTGCGTGCACTTGGCCAATCTGCAGCTTATCAACCAGCGGGTCGGCGCCATCGTCACCGATACGCTGATGACCGAGGCGGCCTTGCGGCTCAAGTCCACACTGGCCGGTGCGGGGGTATTGGGGCGATTCGACATCGACACCTTCGTGGTGGTCAGCGACCGGCCGGGCTTTACCGGGATGCTCGATACCCTGCTGGCGCAACTGATGGCCGCTCTGAGCTCGCCGATGCGGGTCCATGAGCACGCAATCGAGTTCGAACCGCGCGTGGGGGTCAGCTGCATGCGCAAGGGCGAGGCCGGCGCCGAGGAATTGTTGTGGCAGGCCGAGGTCGCCTTGCGCGAAACCTTCCACGAGGCGGCCGACCCAACCCATATCTACGACCCGGGCATGCGCACCCGCCTGCAGCTGCGCAACATGATCCAGACCGATTTTGCCGAAACGCTGGCCCGGGACGGTGACGGCCTGATGCTGTACTACCAGCCCAAGGTCAATCTGCTGAGCGGCGAGGTGATCGGTTTCGAGGCGCTGGTGCGCTGGATGCACGAGGGCATGGTGCGGGCGCCCGGCTATTTCCTGCCGATTGTTGAAGAAACCCGCCTGATGCCGACACTGGACTGGTGGGTGGTGCGGACCGCCGCCCGTCAGCTGGCCGCCTGGAACGACTCGGGCCTGAGCACCTGTGTGGCGGTCAATCTGTCGCCGGATGCATTCGAGGAAGCCGGTTTCCCCGCGCGGATTGCCGATTGCCTGCGCGAACAGGGGGTCAGCCCCAACCAGCTGGAAATTGAAATTCTGGAGTCGGTGTCCTTGCGCCACGTCGAGCGTTACAGCCAGTCGCTGAAGGAGTGTCTGGAACTGGGCTTCTCGCTGGCGCTGGACGATTTTGGCACCGGTGCCTCGACGTTGATGCACCTGCAGAACGTGCCGGCGGAGACGATCAAGATCGACCAGAGCTTCGTGCGCCGCCTGATCGAGGAGCCCGGCAACGGTGCCATCATCGCCAGCATGGTGTCGTACGCCAACTTTACCGACCGCAAACTGGTGGTGGAGGGGATTGAGAACGATGCTATCCGCACCCGCCTGATCGAGCTGGGATGCAAGGTCGGGCAGGGGTACGGGATCGCCCGGCCGATGCCGGCGGCCGAGGTGCCGGGCTGGGTCAAGTCCTGGCGCGAGAATCTGGGCTGAGGCCCGCCCCTACCACAGCGAGCGCTCGCTGGCGAACACCCGCCGCTCGCCGCTCAGGGGATCGGTGAAGGCGATGGCGCGGGCCAGCAGCTTGAGCGGCTGGCTGAAATCGTCGCCCCTGCAGGGCAGCGCCCGCGGGTAGAAGGTGTCGTTGACGATGGGGATGCCGAGGCTGGCCAGATGCAGGCGCAGCTGGTGCTTGCGGCCGGTCGACGGGCGCAGGCGGTAGCGAACCAGCCCGTTCCGTTCTTCCAGCGCTTCGATCCAGGTTTCCGAATTCGGCTCGCCCTCCGTTTCCCGCATGCAGAAAAAGGGCTCGCCCGGCACCATCCGGCTGCGGTGGCGCAACGGCCAGACCGCGCCGGGCAGCGCCGGCGCCAGCGCCTCGTATTCCTTGTCCATCGCCCGCTGACGGAACAGGTCCTGATAGCGGCCGCGGCTGGCCGGGTTGTGCGACAACAGCACCACCCCGGCGGTTTCCCGGTCCAGCCGGTGCAGCGGCACCAATTCCTCAAGCCCGGTCTGGCGCTTGAGTCGCACCAGCAGGGTTTCCTGCAGGAAGCGTCCCGCCGGCGTCACCGGCAGAAAATGCGGCTTGTCGACCACCAGCAGGTGCGCATCGCGGTGCAGGATGAGCGCCTCGAAGGGAATCGGCGTTTCCCGCTCCAGCTCGCGGTAATAGAACACGCAGGCTCCCCGCCGATAGACGCTGTCCGGCGCCAGCACCGTGCCGCGCTCGTCCACCACCTCCCGTCTCGCCATCCGGTCGCGCCAGCGACCCTCATCCACCTCCGGAAAACGTGCCAGCAGAAACGCCAGCATGGTCGGCCAGGGGCCGGCCTGCAGCCAGACAAAGCTGGGAGAAACGCCGTCGCGCAGAGGAAGAGGTTTGTGCATGGGACGGATTCTGCCATGCTTGCTTCATGTCCGGACGGCGCGCGGCGTTTTGGGTCTGCCGCCTTCGTCCCGGCACGATCTTTCCAGCGTCTTCCACAGCCTGACCGACCGCTTGCCGGACAGCGGTCGGTCAGGCCGATTCCCTTCGCTGCCCGGAATCCGTCCCGGCCTTGTCGTCTCTGCGAGGCGGCTGGCCGGACCATCCGCAACGGCGGTCCACGCGAGGTGTCTCGATTGAATTTCGAATTGCCCGACAGAATGTCCGTTCAGTCCCGGCTGCGGCAGGACGCGCAAGGCCGGCTCGGCCTGCATCCCAGATACCGCGCCC
>JASLDQ010000342.1 GCA_030151505.1 Chromobacteriaceae bacterium | reverse complement strand
TTCGGGGACGTCGGCGTAGCCGTAGCCGGGCAAGTCGACCAGATAACGCTCGTCCTCCAGATGGAAAAAGTTGATGTGCTGGGTACGGCCGGGGGTTTTGGAGACATAGGCCAGCCGCACCCGGTTGGCCAGGGTATTGATGGCGCTGGACTTGCCAGCGTTGGAGCGACCGGCAAAGGCAACCTCGGCCCGGGTGACGGGAAGATCCTTGAGGTGATTGACGGTCGTGAAGAAGGCTGCGTTCTGGAATAGTGACATTGATGGTGCGCGAGAAATCATTTGGTATAGAATAGTGGGTTTGAAAATACTACTTCCGCCAAAGATTTGCGACATCTTTATCAAGGAGCGACCATGAAACTGAACATGCTGTTGGCGTTGGCCGGCGTGGCTATTGCCGGTAGCGCTCTGGCAAACCAGGCGCAACCTGTGGCCAAGGCAGATCCGGCGAAGGCCAAAGCCATCGTCGAGCAGGTGTGCGCGGCATGCCACGGCGTAGACGGCAACAGCGTGGCGGCGGCCAATCCGTCGCTCGCGGGCCAGCACCCGGAGTACCTGCAAAAGCAACTGACCGAATTCAAGTCCGGCAAGCGCGCCAACCCGATCATGATGGGCATGGCAGCCACCCTGTCCGATGACGACGTGCGCAATGTGTCGGCCTACTTCAGCCAGCAGACCGCCAAACCCCGCGACGCCGTCGGCGACAAGGCCGTGATCGCCCGGGGCAAGGCCGTCTACAAGGGTGGCATCGCCGACGCCAAGGTACCGGCCTGTATGGCCTGCCACGGCCCGGCCGGCGCAGGCATCCCGGGGCAATACCCCAAGCTCGGCGCACAGCACGCCGGCTACATCGAAACGCAGATGCTGGCCTTCAAGAAGAAGGAACGCACCAACAACTCGGTCATGAACGATATTGCCGGCCGCATGTCCGATGCGGACATCAAGGCGGTGTCGAGCTTCATCTCCGGCCTGCGTTGAGGCGACTTGGCGCCTCGCGGCCCGCTTTTCGGAGCGGACCTAACAGGCGCTTAAGCCAGTCGTGATATACAGAAGGGGGCGCGAACACCGCGCGCCCCTTTTTTTCTTGTTTGCCGCCACATGACCCAGACCCGCCGCCGCTCCGGCATCGCCTCCGACCTGTTCGAACTCCTGAGCTCGATGCGCTTCGCCATCGGGCTGCTGACTGTTCTCGCCATCGCCTCCGTCATCGGCACGGTGCTGAAGCAGAACGAGCCCTATCCCAACTACGTGGTGGAATTCGGCCAGTTCTGGTTCGACGTGTTCGAAACCCTGGGCCTCTACGACGTCTACCATTCCGGCTGGTTCCTCGTCATCCTGCTGTTTCTGGTGGTTTCCACCAGCCTGTGCATCTGGCGCAACGGCCCCGGCTTCATCAAGGACATGAAGGGCTTCCGCGAGAAGGCCAGCGCCAACTCGCTGGCCGCGATGAGCCACAGCGCCGAAATCGGCCATGCGCTGGACCCCGCCGCTACCCGCGCCTGGCTGCAGAGCCAGGGTTTCCGCATCAAGGAACAGCAGCGCGACGACGGCGCCCTGATGCTGGCCGGCAAGAAGGGCGCAGCCAACAAGCTCGGCTACTTCCTCGCCCACATCGCGCTGGTGGTGATCTGCCTGGGCGGACTGATGGACGGCAACGTCCCGCTCAAGTTCGCCGAACTGATCGGCTCGGCCAAGCCCGAAACCCGCGACCTGCCGCAAAGCCAGATCCCGCCGGCAAGCCGATTGTCGACCGCCAACCTGTCCTTCCGCGGCAACGTCACCGTGCCGGAAAACCGCTCTGCCGACGTGGTGTTCCTCAACGCCGGCCGCGGCTACTTCGTGCAGGAACTGCCCTTCATCGTCACGCTGAAGAAATTCCACGTCGACTACTACAGCAACGGCATGCCGCGCCTGTTTGCCAGCGATATCGTGGTCACCGACAAGCAGAGCGGCCGCGAGACCGAGGCCACCGTCAAGGTCAACCATCCGCTCACCATCGACGGCGTCTCCATCTACCAGTCGAGCTTCGGCGACGGCGGCTCCCCGCTCAAGTTCCAAGCTTGGGACCTCACCCGCCCGACCGGCAGCCCGACCGCGCTGGACGGCCTGTCGATGGCCAGTCAGCCGCTCAAGGTCGACGGCAGCGAGTACGCGCTGGAATTCGGCGAGCTGCGTCCGTTCAACATCGAGAACATGGGCAGCAACTCGACCGTGGCGGTCAACAAGAGCCTCAACGACGCGCTGGCGCAGGCCGGCAACGTCAAGCACGAAAAGCAGGTGCGCAACCTCGGCCCGACCATCCAGTTCAAGCTGCGCGACAACAAGGGCCAGGCCACGGAGTACCTGAACTACATGGCGCCGGTCCAGCTCGAAGGCCACAGCTACCTGATCACCGGCATGCGCCGCGAAGTCGGCCAGCCCTTCGGCTTCATGCGCTTCCCGCTCGACGATCAGGGCAGCATCCAGCGCTACATGCGCCTGAAGGATGCGCTGCAGACTCCGGCCTACTTCGACGAAGTCGCCCGTCGCGCCGCCATCAAGGCACAGGCCGGCGGCGCGGTGACGGCCGACATGGCGAGCCAGTTCGCCGGCAGCGTCAAATGGGTGCTGAACCGCTTCGCCGACGGCGGCTTCGCCGCGCTGGAAAGCTTCCTCGACGAGCGCGTGCCGGCCGACAAGCGCCAGGCCGTGGCGCAAACCTACGTGAAAATCCTGCAGGGCGTGATCGTTGACCTGATGGATGTCGCCGACGAGAAAACCGGCGTCAAGCCGGCGGTGCTCAACGAACAGAACTACCGCTTCCTGCTCGACGGCCTGGTCGCCTTCAGCGCCAGCAAGGACTATGGTTCGCCGGTCTATCTGCAGCTGTCCGGCTTTGACGAGGTCAAGGCGTCCGGCCTGCAGCTGACCCGGTCGCCGGGCAAGAACGTGGTGTATCTCGGTTCGCTGCTGCTGGTGGCCGGCATCATCTTCATGTTCTACGTGCGCGAACTGCGGATCTGGGTGCTGATCCGCCGCGACGGCACGCGCATGGCGATGGCGTCCAACCGCAAGACGTCCGATCTGGACCGCGACTTCGCCCGCCATCTCGATCATTTGCAGAACACATCCACCAAGGGGTAATCATGGAACTCGTTGACAAGATGCCGCCGGCCGCGACCGGCCTGTCGCTGCGTCAGCTCTCCCTCGTCGACTGGCTCTACGCACTGTTCATCCTGAGCGCCGTGGTCATCGCCGAAATGCAGTACGGCCGCTTCATGGATGGCTACGAACACGCCATCCTCGCCGGCTCCGGCCTCGGTCTGGTCGCGCTGGGCTGGTTCTGGAAGAGCTGGCGCTGGTTCTTCCCGCTGTGCGGCCTGCTGGCGGTCGGCGCCATCGCGCTGTATGCCGGCGACCTCGGCAACGGCCAGCAGAAGTTCTGGCTCAAGTTCGCGCTGTCGAGCCAGTCCGCCATCATGTGGATGTGCGTGCTGTTCTTCCTCGCCACCCTCACCTACTGGGCCGGCGTGTTGAGCCGCAGCGACTTCGTGCTGCGCGTCGGCACCGGCCTGACCTGGGCCGCGACGGTGATGGGGCTGACCGGCCTTCTGGTGCGCTGGGACGAGAGCTACCTCATCAGCCCGGACATCGGCCACATCCCGGTGTCCAACCTCTACGAAGTGTTTATCCTGTTCAGCCTGATCACCTCGTTGATGTATCTCTACTACGAGGCCCGCTACGCCGCCCGCCAGATGGGCGCCTTCGTGCTGCTGGTCATCAGCGCTGCCGTGGTCTTCATCCTGTGGTACACCTTCGATCGCCAGGCGCATGAAATCCAGCCGCTGATTCCGGCGCTGCAGTCGTGGTGGATGAAGATTCACGTGCCGGCCAACTTCGTCGGCTACGGCGCCTTCGGCCTCGCCGCCATGCTCGGCATCGCCGAACGCCTGTCGGCCAAGGGCGTGCTGGCCGGCAAGCTGCCCAAGCCGGCGGTGCTGGACGAAGTGATGTACCGCGCCATCGCGGTCGGTTTCCTGTTCTTCACCATCGCCACCATCCTCGGCGCGATGTGGGCGGCGGACGCGTGGGGCGGCTACTGGAGCTGGGACCCGAAGGAAACCTGGGCGCTGATCGTGTGGCTCAACTACGCTGCGTGGCTGCACGTGCGGCTGGTCAAAGGCTGGCGCGGCGCGGTGCTGTCGTGGTGGGCCATCATCGGCCTGTTCGTCACCAGCTTCGCCTTCGTCGGCGTCAATATGTTCCTGACCGGCCTGCACTCCTACGGCGGCCTGTAAGAAGCGTCTGCCGGCCTTGCGCAGGGCTTTTGGCCACAAGCTGCGGCCAGCCTTCGGCAAGACGACACACATTAAAAACGGACGGTATGTGCATACCGTCCGTTTTTACTTATACGGAATTTTGCGCCGGTCGCTCCCGGAGCTACGATGACAGTGCAGGCGGGTAAAGCCTGCGGTTTCTGGCTCTGACCTGGCAGCCAGAGGGGCGGGAAGATGGTGACAAGGCAGTACCGGTTGAAGTCGCCCCGCCATATGCGCGATATCGTGACGCGAACCAGGATGCAGTGAGGGGTCGGGCTTGATTGTCCGGCGATGTAGACCGCACCCGGCAAATTCCGGCTGCAACGTTCTTTGGTATCCACCCTCGTACGGGCCGCGCAATGCGGCCCGTATTCATTGTGCGACCGGCTCCGGGTTCATTCCTTCGTGCCGGTCACCAGCGCTCTTGGCCCTCGCAGGCCCCGGGGTGGTACAGTAAAGACACCCCGCCAGCCTTGATGACCGCGCTCCCCATGCCCATCCACTACGCCAGACGCCTGACCGGACGAAAACGTTCCACCACGGCCAATCGCCACCTCGGTTTCACCCTGGCCTTCGTCGCGGGCGCCATCAATGCCGGCGGTTTTCTGGCCGTGCAGCAGTACACCTCGCACATGACCGGCATCGTGTCGGCCATGGCGGATCACATCGTCCTCGGCGCCTACGATCTGGCCCTGGGCGGGGCCGGCGGACTGCTGTCCTTTCTCGCCGGTGCCGCCTGTTCGGCCGTGATGGTCAACTACTCGCGCCGGCGGCGGATGCACAGCGAGTACGCCTATCCGCTGCTGCTCGAAGCGTTCCTGCTGCTGTGCTTCGGCATACTCGGCGCCCGGCTGGCGGAAATCAAAGGCCTGTTCGTGCCGGCAACGGTGATGCTGCTGTGCTTCATGATGGGGCTGCAAAACGCCGTGATCACCAAGCTGTCCAAGGCGGAAATCCGGACCACGCACCTGACCGGCGTCATCACCGACATCGGCATCGAGCTGGGCAAGCTGTGCTATGTCAACGCCCCGGGCCAACCCAAAGTCATGGCCGACCGCGGCCGCCTCAAAGTGCTTGCCCTGCTGACGGCCTGCTTCTTTCTGGGCGGCGTGAGCGGCGCGCTCGGCTTCACGCATGTCGGCTATCTGTCGACCGTGCCGCTAGCGCTGATCCTGGTCACCCTGGCAAGCGTCCCCGCCGTCGACGATCTGCTCTTCGTCGTGCACCGCTGGGGCCGCCGGCATCCCGTGCCGGCCGAACGGAAACCCCACAGCGGTTGACGCGCGCCCGACCGGCGGCGTCAGATTGAGCGGATGCGGTAATGGCCGACCAGCCGGTCCAGATGCGCCGAACCGCGCGCCAGCACGCTGATGTCGCCGCCGATCCGTTCCGCCGCCGCCGCGTTTTCCTCCACCATCGCACGGGTCTGCACCAGACTTTCGCTGATCTGCTGGGTCGCCGCCGACTGCGCGCCGGTGGCCTGCTGCAGCGTCTTCGCCTGCTGGGTCGAACGGTCGGCCATCAGCAGGATGCCGTCCAGCTGTTGCTCGAACGCTCCGATCGCCCGCCGCTCCAGCTCCACCTCGCTGACGGTGGAATCCATATTGCGGTTGGCCTCGGCCGCCACTTCGCCGATCTGTCCCACCAGCGACGCGATCTGTCGGGTCGATTCGGCGGTCCGCACCGAAAGCTTGCCGACCTCGTCCGCCACCACCGCGAAACCCCGACCATGCTCGCCCGCCCGCGCCGCTTCGATCGCCGCATTGAGCGCCAGCAGTTTGGTCTGGCCGGCAATGTCGGCAATCGAGACCGACATCCGGTCGATATTGACCAGCGCATCGGACAAGCGGCTCATCGACTGGCGCGAGCGATCCACCGTGTCGACGGTCTGCTGCGTGCTGCAACCGATCTGGCGCATCACCACGCTGCCGTCCTCGACCTTGGAACGGGTGGTGCCGGCATCCTCACACACCGTGTCGGACGCGCTGGCGATCGCCTCGACCGTGCGCGCCACGTTTTCCATCCCGCCGGAGATGTGCCGGATCGCCTGCAGCTGCGCGGACGAGCGCTCGACCAGCGCCGCCATCTCCCGCTCCAGCGCCTCGGTCTTGGCCAGGTTTTCGCGCTCGACCGCCAGCACGTCGGCGATCACCGCCTGCTGATACACCCGCAAGGACTCCAAGCCGGTCTGGAACTCGCCCAGCCTGCCGCTCCAGCCGGTCTGCACCGCCCGTCCCAGATTGCCTTCGCGCATCGCGGTCATGCCGGCGCACAACTCGGCCAGAGACGTCTGCAAGGCACGGCACAGCCACCACGTGCCGGCCCCCGCGATGGCGCAGCCGCCGAGCAACAGCGCCCACATCAGCACCGGCTGCGCAGCGGTTGCGCCCCCGGCCAGCACCAGCAGGGCGGCAGTTGCCAGTACGCCGGCCAGACGCCGGTCAAAGGACGGCCGGCGCTGCCGGGCCAGCGTGGACGGCATGGAAGCCCGCTTGGCCTTGATCGCCTCGTACAGCACGGTCGCCTCGCTGATCTGGCTGGCTGTGGGTGCGGTGCGGATCGACATGTAGCCGACGGGATGGCCCGACTCGGTCAACGGCGTCACGTAGGCGTAGACCCAGTAGAAACCGCCGTCCTTGGCCCGGTTCTTGACCACCCCCTGCCACGGCAGGCCGGCCTTGAGCGTGGCCCACAGATCGGCGAAGGCCTCGGGCGGCATGTCGGGATGGCGCACGATGTTGTGGCTGTGTCCCAGCAACTCGTCCTCGCTGAAGCCGCTGACGGCAAGAAAGGCCGGGTTGGCGTAGCGGATCACTCCCTTGAGGTCGGTTTTGGTCACGATGGGCTGGTCGGGATCGACTTTGTACTCGATCCCGCTGACGGGCAGATTCATCTTCATGAAACTCTCCTTGGGACAGTTCCCGCAACGCAACAATGCCAAAGCAGTAATGCGTTATAGGGAAAATACCCATAAAGAATTCACAGTCCGACGAAAGGCTGATTCCGACGATGCGCGGGCATGAAAAAAGCCGGCAACACGCCGGCTTTTTGCTGGATATGCGGCCATCTCCGGCCGCTCAGACTGAACGGATCAGGTGCCCGCTTTGACCGCCTGACGCTGGAGGATGTTGGAAAACTCTTCCATGAAGGTGTCGAAGCGGGTGGCGAAACGGTCGATGTCGTGAGCGAAGCGGTTGAACGCCACCACGGCCGGGATCGCGGCAAACAGGCCGATGGCGGTGGCGATCAGCGCCTCGGCGATGCCCGGTGCGACGGTCGCCAGCGTGGCGTTGCCGGCGTTACCCAGGCCGATGAAGGCGTGCATGATGCCCCACACGGTACCGAACAGGCCGATATAGGGACTGACCGAGCCGACCGTGGCCAGGAAGGCGGTGTGGCGGTCGAGGTCGTCGAGCTCGCGCTGGGCCGAGGCCTTCATCGCGCGGCGGGTGCCGTCCATCAGGTCGGACAGCTCGACGCCCGGCTGGCGACGCAGCTTGGTGAACTCGGCGAAACCGGCCTGGAAGATCTTTTCCATGCCCACACCGTCGTTCTTGCCGGATACGCGCTGGAACATCTGGTTGAGGTCGGTGCCGCTCCAGAACGCGCGTTCGAATTCCTCGGTATGGCGGGCGGCGTTGCGCACGTCCAGCCACTTCATGATGATGCGGGTCCACGACAGCACCGACATGCACACGAGCAGCGCCATGATGAGCTGCACCGGCAGGCTGGCATCGGTAATCAGGGTAATGACGGACAGAGACTGAGTCGGTTCCACTTTAGTTACGTTCCTGTAATTCCGAGGGTTGAAACGGCGCGCGCCAATCTAGCGCAACACGCGGCCCGAGGCAAAATCAATGATGGTTGAAGGTTTGCGCCGCCGCCCCACCTGCCCCGGCAGCACCAGCACCGCCTCGCCGAAAGCCCGGCGGCAGGCGGCGGCGCTCTTGAGCGAACGCTGGCCGGCGAAGTTGGCCGAGGTCGACACCAGCGGCCCGAGCCGGCGGCACAGCGCGGCGGTCTGGGCATGGGCCGTCACCCGCACGGCCAGCTTGTCGTGCTGGCCGCGCAGCAAAGGCAGCGTCCGGCGCGCGGCCGGCAGCAGCAGCGTGACCGGCCCCGGCCAGTAGGCTTGCATGCTGGCCTCCTCCTCCGCCGACACCGGTTTCAGCAGCGGGGCCAGCTGGCCGAAGCCCTGCCCGACCACGATCATGCCCTTGCGGTTGGGCCGACCCTTGAGCCGCAGAATCGCCTTGAGCCCGCGGGCATTGCCGGGCAGACAACCCAGCCCGTAGCAGGACTCGGTCGCATACGCGATGACGCCGCCGGCACGCAAAGTGGCTTGGGCGGCACGCAACAGGGAGGAAGGAAGATGGATCT
This sequence comes from Chromobacteriaceae bacterium, assembly GCA_030151505.1. Taxonomy (GTDB): domain Bacteria; phylum Pseudomonadota; class Gammaproteobacteria; order Burkholderiales; family Aquaspirillaceae; genus JASLDQ01. Next base: position 7,322 of record JASLDQ010000342.1, on the reverse strand, counting down.
GCACAACGAGGACAACGGCGGCAAAGCGTTATTGTCGCAGATGCGGAGGCCTTGCGGCCAGCCCGGATGCTGCACGGCGTCATCCGGGCCGGATTGACCGGATGACCGGGGATGCCGGCGGGCGGGAATATGGCCCGACGGGCTACGGGCTCCTCCCCACATTCGGGACCAACCCGCCGCCCTCCCTGACCGGCGACGCCCGCTCATCCCTCAGCGGCACATCCCGGCCAGGTTGGCCAGTTCCACCACCGAATCGGGCCGCAGATAGGCGACGAAACCGGCCAGCAGCAGAAGCGCGAGCAATCCGCCAGACAGCCATTTCATGCCGCCGCCCGCCGTGCCAGTTCGACTTCCCGGATCGGCAGGGCCAGGAAGGTCGCCACCACGCCCAGTACCACACTGCCCCACCACACCGGCGCATAGCTGCCGATGGCATCGAATACCCGTCCCCCGAGCCAGACGCCGAAGAAGCTGCCGACCTGATGGGAGAAGAAGGCGAACCCGCCGAGCATGGACAGGTATTCCACCCCGAACACGCCGGCGATCAGGCCGTTGGTCAGCGGTACCGTGGCCAGCCACAGAAAACCGATGACGGCAGCGAACAGCATGGCCGACACGGGCGTGAGCGGCGCCAGCACGAACAGCGTAATGGCGACCGCCCGGCTGGCGTAGATCAGCGCCAGCAGCTTGGCCTTGTCGCGCCGCGCGCCCAGCTGTCCGAACAGATAGGTACCGGCGATGTTGAACAGGCCGATCAGCGCCAGCGCGGTAGCGCCGACCGTGGGCGACAGGCCCTGGTCGGCCAGATAGGCGGGGAGGTGTACGCCGACGAAGGTCACCTGAAAGCCACAGACGAAGTAGCTGGCGCACAACAGCAAAAAGCCCGGATGACGCAAGGCTTCGCCGATGGCCTGCCACGGAGACTGCTGCGGCCGGCTCGACCCCGGCGTCACCAGCGGAATGGACAGCGGCGCCATCGATGCCAGCAGGAACGCAAACAGCATCAGGGTCGTCGCCCAGCCGACCAGACCGATCGACCATTGCCCGATCGGCAACATCAGAAACTGTCCGAGCGAGCCCGCCGCCGCCACGATACCCATGGCCTGGCTGCGATGGCTGGCCGGCACACTCTTGCCCACCACGCCGAACACCACGCCATAGGTCGTTCCCGCCAGCCCCAGCCCGATCAGCAGGCCGGTCGAGGCGTTCAGGCCCAGCGCGGTCGAGGCATTCGACATCAGCAACAGGCCAAGCACATAGCAAAGCGTGCCCGCCCACAGCACCCGCCGCGCGCCGTAGCGGTCGGCAATCGCCCCGGCAAACGGCTGGGCCGCGCCCCAGATCAGGTTCTGCATCGCCAGCGCGAAGGCGAAAGTCTCGCGTCCCCAGCCGAAATCGGCCGACATGGGCGCCAGGAACAGGCCGAAGGAATGCCGCACGCCCATCGCCAGCGTGATGATCAGGCCGGCGAACAGCAGGATGCGACGGGTCGGTGCGGTCAGGCTCATGGGGATTGGGTCAAGGGCATTGAAGTAGGACGGAGACTATGCCCTGACCCCGGATGGATGGCAAACAGCGCTTGCGACAAACGCTCAGGCCGTACAGGCCAGCGCTCTCCCTGCGGGCCACAGCGGCGAATCGCCCAGCACCTCGCCCACCAGAATGACGGCCGGGCTGGCCAGTCCGGCCGCCTGCGCCTGCTCCAGCGTGGCCAGCGTACCGATCCAGCGACGCTCGCCCGGCTGGCTGGCCGACTGCACCGCCGCCGCCGGCATGTCGGCCGGCAGGCCGGCGGCCAGCAGTCCGTCGCGGATATCGGCCAGCCGGCTCATGCCCATATACAGCACCAGCGTGGTCCGGCTCGCCGCCAGCGCCGCCCAGTCCGGCGCGGCCTCGTCCTGGGCGTGGGCGGTAACGAAGGTCACGCCCCGGCAATGGGCGCGGTGGGTCAGACCGACTTCGAGCGCATGGGCAGCCGCCACGCCGGCGGTAATGCCGCTGACCACCTCGACCTCCACCCCGTGCGTCTGCAGGAAGGCCATCTCCTCGCCGCCCCGGCCGAACAGCATCGGGTCGCCCCCCTTCACCCGCGCCACCGTGCGGCCGGCCAGCGCGTACGACAGGATCATGGCGTGGATGCTGTCCTGCCGGGTGGAGCAGCGGCCGCCGCGCTTGCCGACGTAGACGATTTCCGCGTCGGCACGGGCATAGCGGCGGATTTCCGGGCTGACCAAATCGTCGATCAGCCACACATCGGCCTCGCCCAGCACCCGCGCGGCCTTGACCGTCACCAGTTCCGGATCGCCCGGCCCGGCCCCCACCAGCCATACCTTGCCCGCCTGTCTTGCCCTGTCCATCGCATCTCTCCCGCTCAAGAATGATCATGGCCCCCGGCGGGCTCAGTGGCTGGTGCCTTCGGAACGCCGGGTCTTGTTGAACACGTTGTACTTGCCGACCGGCTTGTCCATCGGCAGGCGCTTCACCTCGCGCAGCGTGGCGGCATCGTAGACCACCAGCGCGCCGTCGCGCTCCATCAGGCTCACCAGCGCGTAGCGGCCGTCGCGGGTGAACTCGACGTGGGCGGTGGTCTTGCCGGAGCTGGGGGTCACGCTGCCGACCACCTTCAGCGTCTGCTTGTCGATCACCTGCAGCGTGTCGCGCCGCGGGCTCATCATCGCGTCCACCCACGCGTACGGCGTGTTCTCGTGGCTGCGGATGAAAAAGCCCGGGCCGTTGGTGGCGATGGTCGCCACCGTCCGCCAGTTGCCCATGTCGATCACGCTGACCTTGCCGTCCTTCAGGTTGGGGGAGGCCATCACGTCGCGCCCCCGCCACTTCCAGGTGATGCCGCTGCCCAGGTGCGGCATGCCGTCCAGCTCGAGATCGGCGATCTTGCGCCGCACGTCGAGGTTGACCACCTGGCCCTGCCCTTCGCGGGACGTGCCGAGGATATGGGTGTAGGACTGGTCGAAAAAGAAGTCGTCGAGGATAGTGTCCAGCTCGATCACGCGCGGGGTGAACTGCCCGGCCACCGCCAGCCCTTCGCCCATCTTCCAGTCGTGGACCCAGCCGGCGAAATGCGGCGGCGCGTCGGCGTTGTAGGGAATCTCCCACACCTGCGCAATGTCCTTGAGCGCGACGATGAAGCTCCGGCGCGGCGCGGCGTCGTAGACCGCCGACACCCGGGAAGACAGGCCGGCGGCGCTGGTCACCGGGTAGACGCGCTTGAGGCTGAGGTCGGCGGCGTCCAGCAGCACCAGCGTGTTGGGCAGGTAGTTGCCGACCAGCACCCAGCGGCCGTCGCCCGACACCGCAAGATTGCGGGTATTGAGGCCGGCGCGGATCTCGGCCACCGTGCGCAGCCGGTACAGATCGTACTTGCTGATCCAGCCGTCGCGGCTGGCGAAATAGACATAGCGGCCGTCAGGCGAATACTTGGGGCCGCCGTGCAGGGCGAAGCGGCTCTGGAAGCGGTGGACCGGCTCGAGCCGGTCGCCGTCCAGCACGGTGACGTGATGGCTGCCGGCCTCCACCACCAGGAACAGGTTCTGCGGATCGGCGGCGAACACCGGCCGGTCGGCCGGGACAGCTTCGGCTGGCTCGACCACATGCGAGGCGCGCAGCTCGGCCTCGGTCCAGACCGGCGGCGAGGCCGGCGCGGCGGTGATGAAGCCGGCCAGCGCGCCGATTTCCTCGGGCGTCAGCCGGTCGGCAAAGCCGGCCATCTGGGTGGCGGGCCGCCCGTCGCGGAGGGTGGCCAGCAGCTCGGCCGGACGGAGACGCTCCAGGCTTTGCGGCAACAAGGCCGGCCCCATGCCGCCCAGGCGGTCGGCTCCGTGGCAGGACGCGCAATGGCGCTGGTACAGCGCGGAGGCGTCGGGCGCGGCCACGGCCGACAACGGCAGGGCAACGATGGCGAGCAGGCCGAACCGGACCAGCCGGCAGCCGAGGCGGGACAAGGTTACAAGGGCAGACATGCGGCATCCCCCTCGGCTGGCGCGATCCCGATTTCGCGGTCGTCCAGATAGCAGCCGGGGTCTTCCGCCCACGGGTTGCCGGTGGTGGCGAAGGCACGCACCCGGGTGTTGCCGTTGCAGATATCGCGGTACGCACAGGCGGCGCAGCGCCCTTCCACCGGCCGGGGCCGGGCGTTGAGGCCGGCCATCAGCGCATCGGAGCGATCGGCCCAGATGTCGCCGAACGCCCGCTCGCGCACATTGCCCAGCACGTGCTGCCACCACATCGTGTCCGGATGGACGTTGCCGAGATTGTCGATATTGGCCACCCACACGCCGGTGGCGTTGCCGCCCCAGTTGGCCAGCCGCTGGCGCATGTCGGCCACGCGTGCCGGAAAGCGCGCGGCGATCCAGTGCAGCAGGTAGACCCCATCGGCGTCGTTGTTGCCGGTGACGAAATCCCCGGCGCGGCCGGCCTGCGCCCGCCGCCAGACATGCTCGAACAGCCAGTCCATCGCCGCGCGGGTGGCGCGGTGGCGCGCGTCCTCGCGCTGGTGCTTGCGTCCGCGGCCGGCGTAGTTGAAGTGCGACAGATAGAACTTGTCCAGCCCTTCGTCCTCGACCAGCGCCACCAGCGCCGGCAACTCGGCGGCATTGCCGTCGGTCAGCGTCATGCGCACGCCGACCCGCAGCCCGGCGTCGCGCGCCAGCCGGATGCCGGTCAACGATTCGGCGAAGGCGCCGTCGCGGCGGCGGAACACGTCGTGCGTGGCGGGCAGACCGTCGAGGCTGACCCCGACATAGTCCACCCCGCAACCGACCAGCCCGGCGACCTTGCCGGCATCCAGCAGGGTGCCGTTGCTCGACACCGATACGTGAAACCCGAGCTGCTTGGCCCGCGCCGCCAGTTCGAACAAATCCGGCCGCAGCAGCGGCTCGCCGCCCGACAGGACCAGGGCCGGCACGCCGGCGGCCTTGAGCTGGTCGAGCACCGCCAGCGCTTCGGCGGTGGACAGCTCGCCCTTGAAGTCGGTGTCGGCCGACACCGAATAGCAATGCTTGCAGGTGAGGTTGCAGCGACGGATCAGGTTCCAGATCACCACCGGCCCGGACGGCCGGCGCGGTGGTGCGACGGGGCCGTCGGCGGCCAGAGCTTCCATGAAGCGGGACAGGCGGAACATGGCGGCTACTCCCCGGCCAGCCGCAGGCCGGTCTTCTTGAGAATGCGGGTCGAATACAACACATCGCCGGCACGACAGGCCGGACCGAGCAATTTTGCGATGCGGGCGATCAGGCCGGTGGCGTCGGCTCGGGTCCGGGCGTGCACCATGGCGAACAGGTTGTAGGGCCAATCGGGCAACGCACGCGGGCGCAGGTAACAGTGGCTGACGAAGGGCAGCGCGCCGACCTGTTCGCCCAGCGCCATCGCGTCGCGGTCGTCCACGTCCCACACGGTCATGCCGTTGGCGTGATAGCCGAGCGCGTAGTGGTTGGGGACGGCGGCGATGCGGCGCAGGCGGCCGTCGGCCTGCATGGCGGCCAGCCGGGCGATCACGTCGGCCTCGCTGGTGCCGATGGTGTCGGCCACGGCCCGGTAGGGCTCGGCCACCAGCGGCAGGCCGGCCTGGGTGGCGAGGATGAGGGCGCGATCGAGGTCGTCGAGCATGGCGGCGTTCCGGTGTGCAATGCCATCAGGGTAAAAACCCTGCCAGCAACCTGCCTTATCCTGCGTCAAGCCGGCACGACAAGACGCAGGTTGACGAAGAACTCGTGCAGCTTGGGGAAAGGATGGACCGGATAGCCGCTCAGGGCCTCCAGCCGGGCGACGACCGTGGCGATGTCGTCGGCCCGCTCCACCGCGAGGACGAACCACAGGTTGAACCGATGGTCGCGCGCATAGTTGTGCGCGACCTCCGGCTGAGCGTTGAGGATGGCGGCGACGCGGTCGAGCTCGGCGGTCGGCACCGCCATGGCGGCCAGCACGAAACGGCCGCCGGCCCGCTCGATCTGGTAGAGCGGACCGAAACGGCTGAGCACCCCGCGTGCCAGCAGGGCCGACAGCCGCCGCAACAGCTCACTCTCGTCCATCCCCAGTTCGCCGGCCACCGCGGCATAAGGCCGTGGACACAGAGGCAGACCATCCTGCAACCGGTTGACGATGGCGCGGTCCGGCGCATCGAGCTGGATCCGTTCAGACGGTAGCGGCATAGCGGGCTCCTCGCTGCTTGTAGCGCCGGGTGCCGATCAGCACGGCATGGTCCCAGTCCTGCAGTCCGGCGCGCCGGTGCAGCACCTCGCAAGCTTCCCGCACCTCGACTTCGGTACGGCCGTGCACCATGGCGAACAGGTTGTAGGGCCAGCCGGGCCGGCGCGGGCGTTGGTAGCACAGCGTCACCCACGGCACGGTCGCCAGACGCTCGCCGGCCAGATCGACCACGCTGTCGGGCACGTTCCACACGCACATGGCGTTGGCGCGGTAGCCGAACTCGCGGTGGCGCACGATGACGCCGAAGCGGCGGATCAGGCCGCACGCGCCCCAGCGGTCGATCCGTTCGATCACTTCTTCCAGCGATAGGCCACAGGGCCGGCCCAGTGCGGCGTAGGGCAGCGGCTCGAGCGGCAGGCCCTGCTCCAGCGCCTCGATCAGCCGCCAGTCGGTCTCGTCCAGTTCCGGCAGCACGACCGGCGCCGGACGGCGGCGCGCCGGTACCTCGGCGTCGCTCATCGGAAAACCCAGGTCGATGTGGTATTCGCGCTCCAGCGGCAGCGCCATCGGCGCCAGCCCGGTTTCGGCGGCGATGCACGCCAGCACGGCTTCCAGCCGGGCCGCGGTCCGGGCAGTCAGCACGAACCACAGGTTGAAGCGGTGACCGGAGCGGGCATAGTTGTGGTTGACCTCCTGGTGCGCGCTGACCTGCGCCGCCACCGCTTCCAGCCGCTCCGGCGGCACCGCCAGCGCCGCCAGGGTACTGGTGCCGATGCTGTTGGGCGCGAACACCGCGCCCACCCGGCTGACCCGGCCGGCGTCCATGTCCTGTTGCAGCCGCGCCAGCACCGCCTCCTCGCTCATGCCCACCTGCGCGCCGATCAGGCGGAAGGGGCGCGGCACCAGCGGAAAGCGGCGCTGGACGCAGTCGTACAAAGCCAGCGCGTCGTCGGTCGGCATGGTCACATTCCTGTCTTCTGGGCCCGCACGGTAAAGAAGATGCCGCTCGGATTGTCGGCCGGCAGCGTGGCCAGCCGGGCGAAGGTGTCGGTGCGGTAGACCTCGACCCGGTTGTCGTCGCGGCAGGACAGCCACAGCTGCTCGCCCTTGGGGCTAAATTCCATGTGCAGCACGCCGAGGCAGGGGCGGAAGGTGTGCAC
>JASLDQ010000337.1 GCA_030151505.1 Chromobacteriaceae bacterium | reverse complement strand
GCCGATCGCGCCGATCCACCGGCTGGGCGAGCAGCCGACCCGCCGCGCGGTGCTGCAGGACCTGACCTGCGATTCGGACGGCAAGGTGACGCAGTATGTCGACCAGCAGAGCATCGAATCGACCATGGCGGTGCACGACATCGTGCCGGGGCAGGAATATCTGCTCGGCGTCTTCCTTGTCGGCGCTTACCAGGAGATCCTGGGCGACATGCACAACCTGTTCGGTGACACCGACAGCGTCAACGTCTATGTGGACGAGCAGGGCAGCGTGACCTGGAGCGGGGTGGAGGAGCACGACACCATCGAGGACATGCTGCGCTACGTGCATCTGCAGCCGGACGAGCTGATGCGGCGCTACCATAACAAGGTGGCGGCCGCGGCGGTGAGCGACCACGAGCGCGGCGCTTTCCTGAACGAACTGCGCAGCGGGCTGGCGCATTCGTCCTACCTGTCGGTGTGATCGACGCCGTCCCGCCGGCGGTGGCCGGTGGGGGCGGCGGCAGACCTTTTTGTGGAAACCGGTCGTTTAGCGACCGGATTTTCCATCAAGGGTATCGTTGCACGATTTACGGTTTTGATTAAAATTTAATCTATATTGTTTTGTTGAATAAAAACAAATGGTTGATTGCGTTGTTCACAGGATTTTCACAGCGCCGTTCTTGCTGCTGGTGGACAATGTGACAGATTGACTAAAAAATAATCTTCTCAATATTTTTACGTTGAATCAGTCGGATAGCTCGGTTTTCCACAGGCGGTTCACAGGGGCGTCCCAAGAAAGTGTGCAAATGAACGAAGTGTTCAAACTCGAGTCCGAATACATCGCCCTGTGCGATTTATTGAAGGTGTGCGGCGTGGTCGACAGCGGCGGCGCGGGCAAGATGCTGGTGGCCAGCGGCGAGATCAGCGTCGACGGCCGGATTGAACTGCGCAAGACCTGCAAGATCCGCCCGGGGCAACTGGTGACGGGCAACGGTTTTTCGATCCGGGTCGAGGCGGCGCATGGCTGAGGCGCAAGTCAGCCGCGAGCTGGATGACGACGTGTTCGATCCCGAGCCCGAGGCGCCTATTCCGCCGGCCGACAACGAATGCTGCGACAGCGGCTGCGAGCGCTGCGTGTGGACCGTCCATGCCGAGGAAACCGCTGCCTGGCGCGAACGTCACGCGGCATGGCTGGCGCGACAGAAGCAGGGGCAGTAGTCCATCGGCAGGGCAAGGGCTGGGGCTGCCTGCATTTTGAGTGCCGGTCGGCCGCCGCCGCGATTGTCCGTCCCCGTTTTGCGCCCCGCCGCGTGCGGCTGTTACCATTCGTGCTTTCGCCGCCTTCTGCCTGCCATGAATCCGCTGGACCTCCATTGTCATTCCACCGCCTCCGACGGCGCGTTGCCGCCGGCCGAACTGGTCGCGCGCGCGGCGGCGCGCGGCTGCAAGACGCTGGCGCTGACCGACCATGACTGCACCGCCGGTCTGGCCGAGGCCCGCCGGGCCGCTGCCGGGCAGGGCGTGGCACTGATTAACGGCGTGGAAGTATCGGTGACCTGGCGCAAGCGCACGATCCATATCGTCGGCCTGGGGATCGACCCGGAGCACCCGGCGCTGGCCGCCGGACTGCAGACTATCCGCGACGGCCGGGTGGAGCGGGCGCGCAAGATGGCGGAGTCGCTGGCGCACGTCGGCATCGAGGGAACCTTCGAAGGCGCGATGGCGCATTGCGGCAACCCCGAGATGATCGGGCGCACCCATTTCGCCCGCCATCTGGTTGAGACCGGTCGCGCCAAGGATGTGCAGCAGGTGTTCAAGCGCTATCTGGTGTCGGGCAAGCCCGGTTATGTGCCGCACCAGTGGGCGGAACTGGCCGACGCGGTCGGCTGGATCGTTGCGGCCGGCGGCATCGCGGTGATCGCACACCCGGGGCGCTACAAGATCGGCAAGCTCCTGATGTCCGAACTGATCGGCGAATTCAGGGCCGCGGGTGGCACGGCCATCGAGGTGGTCAGCGGCAGCCATTCCGCCAGCGAGATTCCGCAGTTCGCCCGCCTGGCGCGCGAACAGGGCCTGCTCGCCAGCTCTGGCAGCGATTTCCACGCGCCGGGCGAAGGCGGACGCGACGTGGGGCTGACCCTGCCGATGCCGGAAGGCTGCGAGCCGGTGTGGTCTAGATTGGGAGTGGAGGCGGCGATGTAGGGCAGTTCGGCTGCATCCCGCCAGCCACGGCAACCCGTCTGCCATCCACTTTCCAGCTTCCAAAAACATCATGTCCCAGTTCTTCACCATCCATCCCGACAATCCGCAGCCGCGCCTCTTGCGCGAAGCGGCCAAGATCATCCAGCAGGGCGGAGTCATCGTCTATCCGACCGACTCCTGCTATGCGTTGGGCTGCCGCCTGTCCGACAAGGCCGCGATGGAGCGCATCATCGCCATCCGCCAGCTCGATCTGCGCCATCACTTCACCCTGGTGTGCCACAACCTGTCCGAGCTCGGCACCTACGCCCGGGTCGACAACGCGAGCTACCGTCTGCTGAAAGCGGTCACGCCGGGGGCCTACACCTTCATCCTGCAGGCGACCAAGGAAGTGCCGCGCCGCACCCTGCACCCCAAGCGCGCCACCATCGGCATGCGGGTGCCGGACAACGCGGTGGCGCTGGGACTGCTGGAGGAGTTGGGCGAGCCGCTGCTGTCCTGTACCCTGATGCTGCCGGGCGAGGACACGCCGCCGACCGATCCTTACGACATCCGCGACGTGATCGGCCCGCAGGTGGACCTCATCATCGACGGCGGCTATTGCGGCGTCGAGCCGACCACCGTGCTCGACCTGACCGACGGCGCACCGCAGCTGATCCGCGCCGGCGCCGGCGACGTCAGACCTTTCGGCTTCGAGCCGGCCTGACGCCTTTTTCCACTATTCCCGGACCCCATGGACAACCTGATCCAGACCATCGCCATCTACGCCCTGCCGGTGCTGTTCGCCATCACCGTGCACGAAGCCGCCCACGCCTATGCCGCCCGGCACTACGGCGACAACACCGCCTTCATGATGGGGCGGATGACACTCAACCCGTTCAAGCACATCGACCCGATCGGCACCGTGCTGGTGCCGCTGCTGGCCGTGGCGCTGGGCGGTTTCATCTTCGGCTGGGCCAAGCCGGTGCCGGTCAACTTCTCCAACCTGCGCAATCCCAAGCGCGATTCGCGCTGGGTGGCGGCGGCCGGGCCGGCGGCCAACTTCGTCATGGCGATCATCTGGGCGCTGCTGTTCAAGCTGGCGACCTCCACCGGCGGCTACTTCTCCGAGCCACTGATGCTGATGGCGCAGGCCGGCGTGATGATCAACGTCGTGTTGATGGTGCTCAACCTGCTGCCGATCCCCCCGCTGGACGGCGGCCGCATTCTCGTCAGCATCCTGCCCTACCGCCAGGCCTATCAGGTCGCGCGCCTCGAGCCCTATGGCATGTGGATCCTGCTGGGCCTGCTCGCCACCGGCCTGCTTTCGGTCATCATGCGACCGTTCACCAGCCTGATGTATAGTCTCCTGAGCCTTATCGTCTAACCCACTGCGAAAACACAAAACCATGTATCCCGATCGCGTTCTCTCCGGCATGCGCCCGACCGGCAGCCTGCACCTTGGCCACTATCACGGCGCGCTCAAAAACTGGGTGAAGCTGCAAAGCCAGTACGAATGCCTGTTCTTCGTCGCCGACTGGCATGCGCTGACCACCAGCTACGACGACCCGAGCATCATCGCCAAGAGCACGTGGGACATGGTGATCGACTGGCTGGCCGCCGGCGTCGATCCGGCCAACGCGACGATCTTCCTGCAAAGCCGCGTGCCCGAGCACGCCGAGCTGCACCTGCTGCTGTCGATGATCACGCCGCTGTCGTGGCTCGAGCGCGTGCCGACCTACAAGGACCAGATCGAAAAGCTGGCGCACAAGGACCTCGGCACCTACGGCTTCCTCGGCTATCCGCTGATGATGGCGGCCGACATCCTGATCTACCGTGGCACCTTCGTGCCGGTGGGCGAGGACCAGATTCCGCACATCGAGATCTGCCGCGAAGTCGCGCGCCGTTTCAACCACATGTACGGCCGCGAGCCGGGCTTCCAGGAAAAGGCCGAGGCCGCGGTCAAGAAGATGGGGCCGAAGAAGGGCAAGCTCTACGAAGACCTGCGCACCCGCTACCTGCAGGACGGCGACGACGAGGCGCTGGAAAGCGCCCGCGCCATGCTGGCCGACACCCAGAACCTCAGCCACGGCGACCGCGAGCGCCTGTTCGGCTATCTGGAAAACAAGGGCAAGGTGATCCTGGTCGAGCCGCAGGCACTGCTGACCGAAGCCAGCCGCATGCCGGGGCTGGACGGCCAGAAGATGTCCAAGAGCTATGGCAACGGCATCTTCCTGCGCGAGGAACCCGACTCGGTCAACAAGAAGATCCGCTCGATGCCGACCGACCCGGCCCGCGTGCGCCGAACCGACCCGGGCGATCCGGACAAGTGCCCGGTATGGAAGCTGCATCAGGTCTACACCGACGCCAAGACCCACGAATGGGTGCAGCAGGGCTGTCGTTCGGCCGGCATCGGCTGTCTGGAGTGCAAGCAGCCGGTCATCGACGGCGTACTGGCCGAACAGAAGCCGATGTTCGAACGCGCCCAGAAGTATCTGGACGACCCGACTCTGGTGAAGAACATCGTCGCCGACGGTTGCGAGCGCGCGCGCAAGCTGGCGCAGGAAACCATGCGCGACGTGCGCGAAGCCATGGGGCTGGGTTACAACTGACCCCGTCGCGGGCGCCATCGGTGGCCCGTGTCGACCCGCCGAAAGCCGCAAGGGCCGCATGTCGTGCCCTCGCGGCTTTTTCCGCTTTGCGCTATCGTTGCCCGCCTGACGATTCGTCCTCTTGTCCCTGATTGCCGACACCCATGAGCGACCTTGCCCCGCCGCCCCCCGTCCTTGCCCATGTCTTCGGCGAGCCGGTCCACGACCTGCCGCAGGACCTGTTCATTCCGCCGGACGCGCTGAGGGTCTTTCTGGAAAGCTTCGAAGGTCCGCTCGACCTGCTGCTCTACCTCATCCGCAAGCAGAATCTCGACGTGCGCGACATTCCGATGGCGCGCATCACCGTGCAGTACATGGATTACATCGGCACCATGCAGAACCAGCGGCTGGAACTCGCCGCTGAATATCTGCTGATGGCCGCGCTGCTGATCGAGATCAAGTCGCGCATGCTGCTGCCCAAGCCGCCGGCCGAGCTGGAGGACGAGGTGGAAGACCCGCGCGCCGAACTCGTGCGCCGGCTGCTGGAATACGAGCAGATGAAGCTCGCCGCGCTGGAACTCGACCGCCTGCCGCAGGCCGAGCGCGACTTCGCCTGGCTGGCGATCCTGGTGGAGCAGAGCGCCGAGAAGCGCCTGCCCGAAGTGGAGGTGGCCGACCTGCGCCAGGCGTGGATGGGGATACTGGCGCGCGCCAAACACAACAAGCACCACCAGGTGCAGCAGGATGAGCTGTCGGTGCGCGAGCAGATGAGCGCCATCCTGCGCGTGCTGCAGGGGCGCCAGTTCGTCGAATTCGCCGAGCTGTTCGTGCCCGAGCTGGGCGTGCCGCATCTGGTGGTCAACTTCATCGCCGTGCTGGAACTGGCGAAGGAGGGCATGGTGCTGATCAGCCAGGACGAACCGTACCGGCCGATCTATGTGCGGATCAATCTGGTGTGACCGTGCCACCGGGCCTGTGCCCGGGGGACGGGCTGGGCGAGACGGGCCCCGGATATGTCGCCGATGTCGCGAGGACGAGGCGTTCCGGGACAACCGCGCCGCTCATCGCATCCTGCATCGTGCGACGCTTCTTGGGTGACTAGCCATTCCGGTCAAGTCCGGGCTGCGGGCATCGGCAAGGCGGTCCGCCACCGTTTGGGGCAAACATCCTTTCCGTATTGCGTTCTCCTTGATTGCTGACGCATTAGGGAGCGAGAGTGAGGCCGGACGAGGCCGCCCTGTTCTCTATCGTGGATTCCAGCGCGGCAGCCACCGGCATCCTTCCTTCACTCCTCCCAATCCACCTCCCGCATCGCCTTCTGGATCACGTTCAGCGCGAATCCCCGGCTGGCCAGAAAACGGATCTGCCTGGCCTTTTCCTGCGGGGTTTCCGGCAGCGTTCCGAATTTCTTCAACCACAACGCATGGCAGCGCGCGGTTTCGCTGTCTTTCAGCTCTTCCAGTGCTTCGCTGATCGTCTCCGCGTCCACGCCGTGCTGGCGCAGGTCGTGTTTCAGCCGCGCAGCACCGTGGCGGGCAGACTTCAGGTTGATCCACTGCTCGGCAAAGCGGCTGTCCGACTGCCAGTGGCGTTCTGCCAGCCGGTCCAGCAGCTGTTCCAGTTCCTCTTCGCTGTCGGCGTGCGGTGCTAGCTTTTTTTTCAGTTCGGCCCGGGTGTGTTCGCGGCGCGCCAGAAAGGCGAGGGCGCGGGATTCGAGCGGGATGTCTGCCATGGTTTTTCGTCGTGGTTAAGCGTGGCTGGCCGGCGGTGCATCAATCGGATTGACGCCGTTGCAGGGTTTGCGGCCATGCCAAAAAGAAAAAGGCACAGGCAACCGTCGTTGCTGTGCCTTGGTTGCCGGATCGGGCCGAATCAGGCGTCGTTGTCTTCCGACAGCGAGGCTTCGACCTTTTCTTCGTCGCTCGGCTGGAAGGTGGCGCCGCCACCCACGCCGACGGCGGCACGGATTCGTTGCTCGATTTCCTGTGCGACGGCCGGGTTTTCCTTCAGCCATTCACGGACATTGTCCTTGCCCTGGCCGATCTTCTGGCCGTTGTAGGCATACCACGCGCCGGACTTGTCGATGTACTTCTTCTCCACGCCCATCTCGATGATTTCGCCTTCGCGCGAGATGCCTTCGCCGTAGAGGATGTCGAACTGCGCCTGCTTGAACGGCGGGCTGACCTTGTTCTTGACGACCTTGACGCGGGTTTCGTTGCCGATGACCTCGTCGCCCTTCTTGATCCCGCCGATGCGGCGGATGTCCAGGCGCACCGAGGCGTAGAACTTGAGCGCGTTGCCGCCAGTGGTGGTTTCCGGGCTGCCGAACATCACGCCGATCTTCATGCGAATCTGGTTGATGAAGATCACCAGCGTGTTGGTGCGCTTGATGTTGCCGGTCAGCTTGCGCAGCGCCTGGCTCATCAGGCGGGCCTGCAGGCCCACGTGGC
>JASLDQ010000223.1 GCA_030151505.1 Chromobacteriaceae bacterium | reverse complement strand
GGCACCACCTGCGCCCGGGTCGGCTGCATGCCGTCCAAGCTCCTGATCGCCGCGGCCGAAGCCGCGCACGAAGCCCGCCACACCGCCCCCTTCGGCGTGCATGTCGACGGCGAGATCCGCATCGACGGCCGCGAGGTGATGAACCGCGTGCGGCGTGAGCGCGACCGCTTCGTCGGCTTCGTGGTGGCGAGCGTTGACGGCATTCCGGCCGAGGACAAACTGGTCGGCTACGCGCGCTTCATCGACAACACCACCTTGCGGGTCGGAGAGGACGTCACCGTCCGCGCGCAGCGGGTCGTTATCGCCACCGGCTCCAGCCCGGCCATCGGCGAGCCGTTCAAGGCGCTGGGCGACCGGCTGATCATCAACGACGACGTGTTCTCGTGGGACACCCTGCCGCGCCGCGTGGCGGTATTCGGCCCCGGCGTGATCGGGCTGGAACTGGGTCAGGCCCTGTCGCGCCTCGGCGTGGACGTACGGGTGTTCGGGGCGCGCGGCGGCGTCGGTCCCTTGTCCGATCCGGCCATCCGCGACTACGCCTGCAGTGCCTTCCAGCAGGAGTTCTACCTCGACCCGCAGGCCAAGGTGTCCGACATGCGCCGTGATGGCGACGAGGCCGTGCTGACCTATGTGGGGCTGGACGGCAAGGAGGTGACCGAGCGCTTCGACTACGTGCTGGCCGCCACCGGCCGCCGCCCGAACGTGGCCGGGCTGGGGCTGGAAAACACCTCCCTCGAACTCGACGCCCGCGGCGTGCCGCTGTTCGACCGGGACACGCTGCAGTGCGGCAACAGCCCGGTCTTCATCGCCGGCGACGCCAACAACATCCTGCCGCTGCTGCACGAAGCCGCCGACGAAGGCCGCACCGCCGGCGACAACGCCGCGCGCTATCCCGACGTGCGCCCCGGCCTGCGCCGCGCGCCGATCGCAGTGGTGTTCTCCGACCCGCAGATCGCCATGGTGGGCCAGCGCTTCGCCGACCTGGCGCCGGGCAGCTTCGTCACTGGCGAGGTCAGCTTCGAGGACCAGGGCCGCAGCCGGGTGATGCTGAAGAACCGTGGGTTGATGCACGTGTACGCCGACAAGGCCAGCGGCCGTTTCCTCGGCGCCGAGTGGATCGGCCCGCGTGCCGAGAACATCGCCCACACGCTGGCGTGGGCCTGCCAGATGAACCTGACTGTGGCGCAGATGCTCGACATGCCGTTCTACCACCCGGTGGTGGAAGAAGGCTTGCGCACCGCCCTGCGCGACGCGGCCGCCGGGCTGGCAGCCGCCTGATCCTCGCTGAAATCCAAACGAAAGCCCCGCCGGCGTGAGCCGCGGGGCTTTTTTGTCGGATTCGACCAGATGACGGGCGCAGGTTGCCGGCCGATCTCGGACTCGCACCGCAGGCATCAAGGTCGGGTGCGGCAGGCAAGGGCTGTCCGGGTTGGGGCTGGACGTCGGTGTCGGCCCGGCTGGTCGTTCCGGCAGGGCCCGAAGCGGTGTTCAGGCGTGCAGCTGTGCCATGCCGATGATGCCCAGCGGTACGCCGCAGGTGAGCAACAGCACCGGCAGCAGGCCGAGCGGCCGGTGGGCCCGCCGGTACTGGCACAGCCGGATCAGATAGCTGTAGGTCAGCACGCACAGCGACAGCAGCGGCGGGGCGAACAGATAGGCCGTCATGGTTCCCCGGCTGTAGAAGCTCAACAGACCCAGCGCGATGTGGCCGAGCACGGCGGCGACGAGCAGGCTGTGCAGGCCGTCGTGGGCGGGCGGCGAGAAAAAGCGGCTGAGCGCGAGGCCGACCGGGCGGCGCAGCCGGACCAGCAGGAGCAGGACCGCCGCGAGGCCGAGCAACGCATAGGGATAGAGCAGCGGCAGCCAGACCGCCGTGACCGGCAGGGAAGGCTTGAGCGCCTTCGCGCCGATCGCCAGCATCAGCCAGGCGGCTACGAAGCTGGCAATGGCGATGCCGTCGGGCCGCCGTACCAGCAGCCACAGGATGTGCATGTTGAGGATGACGATGGGTGCGAGCGCGAGCGCGATCGCCAGCGGAGTGCTCATGCGCCCGGCAGCAGCCGCTCAAGCGCGGCCGACAGCAGTTCGCCGATGTCGGCCAGCAGCGCGGTTTCCATGTCGGCGGAAAAGCGGGTGTCCTCGTCGCTGGCCAGCAGCAGCACGCCGAACGGTTCGCCGGCCGAATCCTTCAGCGCCATCAGCGCGAACGATTGCCAGACGGTGTGATCCGGCAACCAGCCCATCACGGCATCGCTGACGTAATGGCCGCAGTAGGGCGCGGCCAGGTGCTTTTCCGACATCGGCAGCGGCGGAGCCGACAAGCCGTGCCGGGCGGCGTCCGGGTGCCAGAGCTTGAGCGCCCAGGCCGGCACCACGAAATCGCGCGCCAGCGAGGCCTCGAGGGCCGCGACCGCGTCAGCCACGCTGTGCGAGCGCAACAGGCCCAGTGTCAGCCGGTGGGTGCGGCTGACGATCTCGTCGTTGGCTTCGCCGTAGGCCATCAGCCGCGACATGGTGGTGTTGAGCTGGCGGGCGCGATCCTTCAGCGCCAGCACCTGCCGCTCGATCAGCGGAATGGCGATGCCGTCGCGCGGTACGCGGATCCGCAGCTCGGTCAGCAGTTCGGGATGGTCGTTGAAGAATTCGGGATGACAGCTCAGCCAGTCGGCAACGTCGGCAGGATTCATGCGCTCTCCGCAAGGGACGGTAAGGCCGGCGGCCGCGAGGGGGCGTCGCCGGTGGACTCGGGTTCAGGCGGCGTCGGGCAGTTCGATTTCGCCCTCGAACACCGTCACGGCCGGGCCGGTCATCAGCACCGGCTCGCCGTCGCCGCGCCAGCTGATGATGAGGTCGCCGCCGCGGGTATGCACCCGCACCGTGTCGTCCAAGAGGCCGCGGCGGATGCCGGCCACCACCGCCGCGCAGGCCCCGGTGCCGCAGGCCAGGGTTTCGCCCGCGGCGCGCTCGAATACGCGCAGGCGAATCTCGTTGCGGCTGACGATCTGCATGAAGCCGGTGTTGACCCGGGCGGGGAAGCGCGGATGGGTTTCGATCAGCGAGCCGATGCTGGTGACCGGGGCGGTATCGACGTTGTCGACCACCTGCACCGCGTGCGGGTTGCCCATCGACACCACGGTGATCTCGACCGTGCGGCCGGCCACATCCAGCCCGTAGCTGACCAGCTCCTCGTCGGCATCGAAGGGAATCTCGGCCGGCTTGAAGCGCGGCGCGCCCATGTCGACCGTCACCAGCCCGTCGTCTTCCAGGCGCGGCACGATGATGCCGCGTGCGGTTTCGACCCGGATCTCGCGCTTGGTCGACAGGCCCTTGTCGTGCACGAAGCGGGCGAAGCAGCGCGCGCCGTTGCCGCACTGTTCGACCTCGCCGCCGTCGTTGTTGAAGATGCGGTAGCGGAAATCGGTGCCGTCGTCGCGCGGCGCTTCGACCAGCAGCAACTGGTCGAAGCCGACGCCGAAACGGCGGTTGCCAAGGGCGCGGATCTGCTCGGTGGTGAGGGGGATGGTCTGGCTGACGCCGTCGAGCACGACGAAATCGTTGCCGAGGCCCTGCATTTTGGTGAACTTGAGCTTCATGGTGTGCCTGCCTGAATCGATGGTCGAATCATAAACCAAGCGCCCCCGCGCCGGGGACGGGCGTGGCCGCCCGGCGCGGGTTTTCCCGGGCGGAGGCTGTCGGCGGTTGCGTAATTGTCATATGATGGCCCGGCTTTAAAACGATCGTTTGAGATGCGGCTCGCCGCCGACACGACACCGAGGAGAAACCCCATGCAGTTCGAAACCATCCGCTTCACGCTGGAGCAGGGCGTCGCCCATGTGCAGTTCAACCGGCCCGACAAGGCCAACTCGCTCAACGAAACCCTGTGGGCCGAACTGCAGGCTGCGTTCGAGCAGATCGACGCCAATCCCGACGCCCGCGTGGCGGTGCTGTCCGGGATTGGCAAGCATTTCTGCGCCGGCATCGACCTCAACATGCTGATCGGGCTGCAGCAGGCCATCTACGACAACTGCGAGGGACGCAAGCGCGAAAAGCTGCTGGCCAAGATCGAGCAGCTGCAGGGCGCGGTCAGCAGCCTGGAGCGGTGCCGCAAGCCGGTGATCGCGGCGATCCACGGCGGCTGCATCGGCGGCGGGCTGGACATCGCGCTGGCGGCGGACTTCCGATTCGCGGCGGCCGACGCCGGTTTCTGCGTCAAGGAAATCGACATCGGCATGACCGCCGACGTCGGCACCCTGCAGCGCCTGCCGCGCGTGGTGGGCGAGGGCGTGGCCCGCGAAATGGCGCTGACCGGCCGCAAGCTCGGCGCGGACGAGGCGCTGGCGGTGCGGCTGGTCAACAAGGTGCTGCCGGACGCCGAGGCGGTGGTCGCCCATGCGCTGGAAGTGGCCGCCGGCATCGCCGCCAAGTCGCCGCTGGCGGTGCGCGGCACCAAGACCGTGCTCAACTACAGCCGCGATCACAGCGTGGAGGAAGGCTTGCGCTTCGTCGCGCAGTGGAACGCCGCCACGCTGATCTCCAACGACATTCAGGCAGCCGTGATGGCGAGCATGAGCGGACAGAAGCCGGAATTCGGCGCCTGAGTCCGGCCGCACCGGCCGGATACGCGACAGCGGCGCACCAAGTGGTGCGCCGCTGTGTTTTTGG
>JASLDQ010000172.1 GCA_030151505.1 Chromobacteriaceae bacterium | reverse complement strand
CTTCCGGGTGGCCGCGATAGGCCGTCCGGCGGACCCAGCGGTCCCATATTCCGCCAACCCACTCTTCCATTTCTTCAATCCTTTCCCGCCGGCGTCTGGTGCAGGCGGATGACTTTGGCCGCGCGGGCGTTGAACGCCGCCTCGCTCTCGGCTTCGGTCCGGGTCCACGCCAGCAGCGGCGGCCGGCCCTCTCCGGCCTGCGAGGTTTCGCAGGCGGTGTTGCAGCGGCCGCACTGCACGCAGGCGAACATCAGCCGCTTGACGTTGCGCGGTGTCAGCAGCATCGGACAGGCGTGGTCGCAGGCATTGCCGCAATCGGCACAACCGGATGCGCGCGGACGGTCGTAGCCCACCACCAGCGCCCTGCGGTTGGCCATCCACGCCAGGCTCTGGAACAGGCCGGCGGCGCAGGCATAGCGGCAGAACAGGTGACGGGCGAACAAGAACTCGAGGATGAACAGTGCGGTCCCGACTGCCATGAACACGGTCTGATTGCAGGTGGACGTCCCGGCCAGCAGCCGACCCCACACCTCGGCGGGCGGCAGCAGATAACTCAGCAGCGTGATCGCCCAGACGAAACCCAGCAGGAGGGTCAGGGGCAGCAGAAGCAGCCACCAGCGGACACGGGGCTCGACCGTGCCGCCGCCGTGCCAGAACGACGGCAGCCGCTTGCGCTGCCACACGCTCCAGCGGCCGGCGGCGCGGCGGCTCAGGCCGTTGAGCAGCTCCACCACCGAGAAATGCGGGCACAGCCAGCCGCAATAGAGCCGGCCCCAGCGCCACGACACCCACAACACGCCGCCGACGATCAGCACGATGGGCAGGAGGCCGCGCCACAACAGACTCCACAGGGCGTCGAGCGGGCCACTGCGGCCGGCCAGGAAATCGTCCAGCCCCAGGGTCCAGTCATGGCCCAGCAGAATGAAATGCTTGAGGTTCAGGTCCAGCCGGAACAGGTCGAGGGCCGGTGCCAGCAGGAACAGCAGGAAGAAACCGGCCTGCGCCGCCCGGCGCCACGGCTGGGCCCGGTGGCCGCCGAAAACCGGTTCGGCGGGTTCAGGCGAAGTGGGCACGGACGATCTCGGCCAGTGCCGCGCGGGTGGCCGGCTCGTCGCTCAGCGGCTCGATCACGGCGGCGCGGCAGGCGGCGGCGGCCGGCAGGCCGGCGTGCATCAGCCGGGCGGTGTGGATCAGCAGGCGGGTGCTGACCGCTTCGTCCAGATCGTGCGCCGCCAGCCGGCGCAGGTCGGCCGCCAGCGCCACCAGCCGCGCCGCAAGCTCGGCCGGCACGCCGGACTCGGTGGCGACGATGGCAGTTTCGACCGCAGCGGCCGGGTAATCGAAGGTCAGCGCGACGAAACGCTGGCGGGTGGAGGGCTTGAGGGTCTTGAGCGCATGCTGGTAGCCGGGGTTGTACGACGCCACCAGCATGAAGGACGGTGGCGCTTCCAGCTCTTCGCCGGTGCGCTCGATCGGCAGGATGCGGCGGTCGTCGGTCAGCGGGTGCAGCACCACGGTGGTGTCCTTGCGCGCCTCGACCAGTTCGTCGAGATAGCAGATAGCGCCCTGCCGCACCGCCCGCGTCAGCGGGCCGTCGTGCCAGCGCGTCTCGCCGTCGCCCAGCAGGTGGCGGCCGACCAGATCGGCGGCGGACAGGTCGTCCTGGCAGGCCACGGTAATCAGCGGCATGCCGAGCCTCGCGGCCATGTGGGCGACGAAGCGGGTCTTGCCGCAGCCGGTCGGCCCCTTGATCAGGAGCGGCAGGCGCTGGCGCCAGGCCCGCTCGAACACCTCGCACTCGTCGGCGACGGGCTGGTAGAACGGCGGGCGGATGGCGGCGGGATCGGCATGCATGGAAAACACCTTTCAGAACGAGGGCCAGAACGCGACCGCCAGACCGGCCAGCACCAGCATCAGCCAGCCGAGCACGGCGGCGCGCAACCAGCCGGCGGCGCGGGAGAGCCCCATGAAGCGGTCGACGATCCAGCGTCCCTTGAGCAGGGTCAGCCCGGCGAGGACGGCCGGCAGCGCCGGGCCGGCCGGACCGGCTTCGGCCACGGCAAAGCCCAGCGCGGTCAGCGCCAGCAGGAAGAGCCAGTCGGCGGTGGAACGGGACATGGAGAAATCGGGCCGCGGAGAAGATGGCGACATGGTAGGAAGGCCGGGCGGGACCGGCCTTGACCCAGGATAAGCGTTGCGGGAAGCCGGGCGCGGCGCGCTCAGCGGAGCAGGTAGAGCAGCGGGAACAACACCACCCATACCAGATCGACCATGTGCCAGTAGGACGCGGCGGTTTCCACCCCGTCGTGGTCGACGGCGCTGTAGCCGCCCCGGCCCGCCTTGATGGCGACAAAGCCAAGAATGACCATGCCCAGCAGCACGTGCAGGAAGTGAAACCCGCTCAGCGACAGGTAGAACATGTAGAACAGGTCGGTCGACAGCGAGATGCCGGCGCCGAACACCGCGCCGAGCTCGGCCAGCTTGACGGTGGCGAACACCATGCCGCAGCCGAACCCGCCCCACAGCCAGGCCGCGCAGCGGCGGCCCTGCCCCCGGCGCACGGCCTCGACCGCCCGCACCACGGCATAGCCGCCGCTGAGCAGGGCCACGGTATGCAGCACGCCGGTGGCGGAATTCAGCCCGGCCTGCCCGCGCGCGAACAGGTCGGAGTGATGCTGGCGGGCAAAGGCGTAGGCCAGAAAAAACACGCCGAACACCAAGAGTTCGGCGAGGATGAACAGCCACATGGCCAGGTCGCCGGGATAGCGCGACCGGTCGGGCACGGCGGTAGCAGACATGAGGACA
>JASLDQ010000392.1 GCA_030151505.1 Chromobacteriaceae bacterium | reverse complement strand
GAGACCTTGTTGCAGGCTGAGGATGTGAGCGTGACCTTCAGCCGCCGTGCCGGCTGGTTCAAGCGCGAGTACACCCTGGCGGTGGACGGAATTTCCTGTCGGGTCGCGGCCGGGCGCACGCTGGGTATCGTGGGCGAGTCCGGTTCGGGCAAGACCACGCTCGGGCTGGCGCTGTTGCGACTCCTGCCGGCTAGCGGGCGGGTGGTGCTGGCGGGGATGGAGGTGTTTTCGCTCGACAAGCCGGCCTTGCGTGCCATGCGCCGCAATGCGCAGGTGGTGTTTCAGGATCCGTATTCGTCATTGTCGCCGCGGATGACGGTGGAGGAAATCATTGGAGAGGGACTGGCCCTGCATCGGCCCGATCTGGATGTGGCCGCCCGGCGCGAACGGGTGGGAGCAATGCTGGCGGAGGTCGGGCTGGATGAATCGGCGATGGGACGCTATCCGCACGAATTTTCCGGTGGCCAGCGCCAGCGCATCGCCATTGCCCGGGCTCTGGTGCTGGAGCCGAAGCTGATGCTGCTGGACGAGCCAACCAGCGCGCTCGATGTCTCTATCCAGAAGCAGGTGCTGGAGTTGCTGCAGCGCTTGCAGGTCAAGTACGGTCTGAGCTACCTGTTTATTTCACATGATCTGGCCGTAATCCGCGCCATTGCGCATGACGTGATCGTGATGAAAAACGGCCGGGCGGTGGAGGGCGGGGCAACCACCGATGTGTTTGCTGCGCCGCAACAAGAGTACACCCGTCAGTTGCTGTCGGCGGCGCTGGGCGTGTAACTGTCGGCGGCTGGCGACATGTTCATCCGCAACATCGGCTGCAACGCGCCTTGCCGCTGCCGGGGGGGCTTGTTACTATCACTTCATCGTTACGCCAAGCGGCGCAAATCCAATCTCGCGGAGAACTTTCATGAGCAGTGAACTCATCGTCCATGTCACCGATGCCAGCTTCGAAGACGAAGTGCTGAAGGCTCAGGGTCCGGTACTGGTCGATTACTGGGCCGAGTGGTGTGGCCCGTGCAAGATGATCGCGCCGATTCTCGACGACGTGGCCAAGGAATACGAAGGCAAGCTCCGCATCGCCAAGCTCAACATCGACAATAACGAAGCTACTCCGCCGAAGTACGGCATCCGCGGCATTCCTACCCTGATGATCTTCAAGGACGGCGAAGTGGTCGCCACCAAGGTTGGTGCCCTGCAAAAGGGTCAGCTTGTAGCCTTCATTGACAGTCACATCTGAGTCGACTATTCTCCAGTCAGATTTCTCGTCGGGCGGCCTCCAGCCGCCCGAATTCTTGCTGAATTTCTCCTTTCTTCGCATCTTTACGTTTTTTGCGTCCTCAAACGCCTTCATACCCCCTTACATATCCCTCTTATGCATCTTTCCGACCTGAAACATTTGCATGTGAGCCAGTTGGTCGAGATGGCGGTTGCCAACGAGATCGATGGCGCCAACCGCCTCAGGAAGCAGGATCTGATTTTTGCGCTGCTGAAAAACCAGGCAAAAAAAGGTGAAAACATCTACGGCGATGGCACACTGGAAGTCTTGCCCGACGGCTTTGGCTTCCTCCGCAGCCCAGACACTTCCTACCTTGCCGGACCCGACGATATCTACGTCAGCCCTTCCCAGATCCGCCGCTTCAATCTCCATACTGGTGACACCATCGAAGGTGAAATTCGTACCCCGAAAGAAGGGGAGCGTTACTTCGCGCTGGTGAAGGTGGATCGCGTCAACAGCGAGCCGCTGGAAAACGCCAAGAACAAGATCCTGTTCGAGAACCTCACTCCGCTGCATCCCACCGAGCGCATGACGCTCGAGCGGGATATCAAGAGTGAGGAAAACCTGACCAGCCGGGTGATCGATCTAGTTGCGCCGATCGGCAAAGGCCAGCGTGGCCTGCTGGTGGCTCCACCTAAATCGGGCAAGACCGTGATGCTGCAGAACATCGCTCATGCCATCACCGCCAATCATCCCGATGTGGTCATGATCGTGCTGCTGATCGATGAGCGCCCGGAAGAAGTGACCGAGATGACCCGCACGGTCAAAGGCGAAGTGGTGGCCTCAACCTTCGACGAGCCGGCTACCCGTCACGTGCAGGTTGCCGAAATGGTCATCGAGAAGGCCAAGCGTCTGGTCGAGCACAAGAAAGACGTGGTGATCCTGCTTGATTCGATCACTCGCCTGGCTCGCGCCTACAACACCGTGGTGCCGAGTTCGGGCAAGGTGCTGACCGGCGGCGTGGACGCCAACGCGCTGCAACGCCCCAAGCGTTTCTTCGGCGCCGCGCGCAATATCGAGGAAGGCGGCAGCCTGACCATCATCGCTACCGCGCTGGTTGATACCGGAAGCCGGATGGACGACGTGATTTACGAAGAGTTCAAGGGCACCGGCAATATGGAGATCCATCTGGATCGCCGCATGGCTGAAAAGCGCCTGTATCCGGCCATCAATGTCAACCGCTCCGGAACCCGCCGTGAAGAGCTGCTGATCCCGCAGGACCAGCTGCAAAAAATCTGGGTGCTGCGCAAGCTGCTCTACCCGATGGATGATCTGGACGCAATGGAATTCCTCATGGATAAGCTCAAGGGCACCAAGAGTAATTCGCAGTTCTTCGACTCCATGCGCCGATAAACGCAAGCGAGTTCAGATAGGCCAAGGCGCCGGACGATAAAATGTCCGGCGTTTTTGTTGATCGCCATTTACCGGGCAAGCAGGTATCGTATTCGCCATGGACTGGATATTTTTAATTGGAACCGTCGCTTTTGCTTTTTCTGGCTATCTGGTTGGAGTGCGCAAGCATCTTGATCTACTTGGGATCGTCATCGCGGCCGTGCTCACTGCCGTCGGGGGCGGGACCATTCGCGATGTGCTGATCGGGCAGGTGCCCCGGGTGTTTTTCCAGAACGACCACTTCTATCTCATTTTCGCGACTCTTGCGGTGGCATGGTTTCTGCGACTACACCGAAAGGAAAGCCGGCTGCTCAATCGACTGTTCATCGTGGCGGACTCGGTGGGGCTGATCGCTTTCAGCATCGCCGGCGCTCAGATCGGTTTGACCCACAACATGAGCTTCTTCGGGGTCGCAATAATCGGCTTTGTCACCGCCATCGGCGGTGGCTTGGTGCGCGACATGCTGGTGAACGACATTCCCTTCATTCTGCACCAGGACTTTTACGGAACCGTGGCGTTGCTGGTGGCGGGCGGGGTGTACTGGGTCGATGCGGCCGGCTGGCGCAATGAGTTTGTCATTCCCGCTCTGTTTTTGGCGGGTTTGAGCTTGCGGCTGATTGCGCATTGGCGCGCCCTGACGCTGCCTAAAATAAAGCCGGACAGACAAGACCGATAAAATCATGAAGCTTCCTGCAGATCCGTCCGCCGCCGCCGCATGGCTCAGTCGTTGCCTGACGGCATTTGATCCGGCGCAGCGTCCCGGCGATGTGCCTTGGCGCGATGATCTCGACGTTACCCGTCCTGCTGCCGTGCTGGTGCCGCTGGTCTGGCATCCCGATCAAGTCACGGTATTGTTGACTCGTCGTACCGATGGCCTGCGTGATCACGCCGGGCAGGTGAGCTTCCCCGGTGGCAAGGTTGATCCGGATGACGTCGATGTCCTGGCTGCCGCCTTGCGGGAAGCCCGCGAAGAAATCGCTCTCGATTCTGCCTTGGTCCATCCTGTCGGTACATTGCCGCAATACGTGACGATTACCGGCTATGCCGTTACTCCGGTGGTAGGGCTGATTGTCCCGCCATTCGAAGTGGAGGCGCAGCCGGGTGAAGTGGCGGAAATATTCGAGCTGCCGCTGGAGTTGGCGCTGGACGTCCGGAACTACGAGCGCCATAACTACGAACGCGACGGCCGGCGCGGGTTCTATCTCTCGCTGAGCTACCGCGAGCATTTCGTTTGGGGGGCGACGGCGGCAATGTTGCGCCTGCTGGCGCAGGCCATCGCCGATGAGAGAGATGCTTGACGGGCATGGCTGACGCAAAAAACGGTGACTTTGACAGTCACCGTTTTTTATTGCTGTGTCCGACCGGTCGCTTCCGGTAGGCGACATGAAGGAGGGCTCTGCGGCAAATTTCGGCCGCGGTATCGAGGGCGGGAGTTACAGCGCAAAGCGCATCGACAAATCAACCGCGCTGACGTCCTTGGTCAGTTTGCCAATGGATATGCGGTCGACGCCGGTTTCCGCGATGGCGCGGATGGTGTCGAGGTTGACGTTGCCGCTGGCTTCCAGCTTGGCGCGGCCGGCGGTAAGAATGACGGCCGCGCGCATGTCATCCACCGACATGTTGTCGAGCAGGACCAACTTTGCCCCTGCTTCCAGTGCCTCGCGCAACTCATTCAGGTTTTCCACCTCGATCTGCACCGGGATATGCGCCGGAGTGAGGGCAAAGGCTTTGTCCAGCGCGGCGCGGATGCCACCGGCTGCGGCAATGTGGTTTTCCTTGATAAGCACGCCGTCAAACAGGCCGATGCGTTGATTGGCCCCGCCGCCGACGGTGACGGCATATTTCTGTGCCAGACGAAGGCCCGGCAGGGTCTTGCGAGTGTCCATCGCGACGGCGTGCGTGCCGGCAATGGCATCGGCGTAGCGGCGAGTGATGGTTGCGGTTGCCGAGAGTGTCTGCAGGAAATTCAGGGCGGAACGTTCAGCGGTCAGGAGCGAGCGGGCGGGGCCGCTGATATGGCACAGCACGGTATCCGGAGTAATGCTCTCTCCATCTTGGACGTGCCAGTCGATCCGGCAGGCAGGATCAATCTGGCGGAAGCATTCGTCAAACCAGGGGCTGCCGGCAATCACGCAGTGCTCGCGTGCGACAACGCTGGCGCTGGCATTGGCCGTGTCGTCGATCAAGGCGGCCGTCCAGTCTTGGGTTCCGATGTCTTCGGCCAGTGCGACGGCGACCGAGTGGGCGATGAGGTGAGCGGCGGGCAGGGCGGACATGGCGGATTTCCTGAAACGTATGACGACAAGCGCGGAAGTCTAGCGACGGGGGGGGATTAATGCCAGCTTGCCCGGGCCAGGAAGGTAGGAGCAATCATTCCGGCTACGGTGTGGCGAGAAGGAAAAATCCGGGGTGCTATCATTAACGAGTAGCGATATCGGTGGTCCGCCATGAATTTCCCCTCGCAGTTTTTTGATTCGCCGACCTTGTTTTTGACGAATGGCATCGCGGTAGCGCTGCTGGCCGAGTCCGCCCGTCGCATCGCTTGGCGCAAGCTGGATCCGGTCGCATTGAATGCCTGGATGGGGGCTTGCGTGGTGATCATGCTGTTCTGGTCGCTTAGTGGAGGCCTCAAGCCGGGCTTGAGCTTTCACCTGCTGGGGAGCACGGCTTTCACCTTGCTGGCTGGGCCATGGATGGCTTTGATCGGGATGGCGATTGTTCTGGCCGGATTGTGTGCGTATGGCACGCTGGAATGGATGACGTTTGGGCTGAACTTCCTAGTGTTTGTGGCGTGGCCAGTGTTGATCACAGCGGTGGTGCTGAAGTTGGCCCAGAAAAAGTTACCGGCCAACTACTTCATCTACATCTTCCTCAATGCATTCTTGACGGGCGGGGCCTGCTTCTTCGCCTGCAGTGTGTTGGGGATGTCGATTTTGGCCTTGGCGGGGGTGTATCCGGTCGATTATCTGTTCGAGGAAGTGTTGTTGTTCTATTTCCTGCTGTCATGGTCCGAGGCTTTTACTACAGGCATCATGATTGCAGTCATGGTGGTGTACAAACCTCACTGGGTGTCGACTTTCGATGATCGTCGTTACCTTTACAACAAAGACAGCTCCAAGGCGTGATGAACTTCATTCCCACATTCAGTCTGCGTTTCTGGCCGATCTGGCGCCGTAACTTTCTCGTGTGGAAAAAACTGGCAGTCCCATCCATTTTGGGAAACCTGGCGGATCCCATGTTTTATATGCTTGGCTTGGGGTTTGGCATCGGGAGTCTGCTGCCCCGGGTGGAAGGTGTGCCTTACCTGCAGTTTCTGGCTGCCGGAACATTGTGTTATTCCACGATGAACAGCGCCACTTTCGAGACGCTGTATTCCGCGTTTTCGCGCATGCATGTGCAGAAAACGTGGCAAGCCATCATTAATGCGCCAGTGACCGTTGACGATGTGGTGTTGGCGGAATGGTTGTGGGCGGCTTCGAAAAGCCTGCTGTCCGGATTGGCTATCTTGCTGGTGATGCTGGCGCTCGGCCTGCTGAAAGACTGGACCGCATTGTGGTTGGTCCCGTTGATTATGCTGGCGGGCCTGACATTCGCTGCCATGGGGCTGGTGATTACGGCCGTCTCGCCCAGTTATGATTTTTTCATGTATTACTTCACACTGGTCATCAGTCCGATGGTGTTGCTGTCGGGAGTGTTTTACCCGGTAACGCAATTGCCGCCGTGGCTGCAGAATGTGGCTGCTGTCCTTCCCTTGACTCAAGCAATCGATCTGGCTCGGCCCATTGTTAATGGCGGATGGCCTGCTGATGTATGGCGACCGATATTGGTTCTGGGGGGCTATGGCCTTGCTGCCGACGGTCTCGCGGTCATCTTGATCCGGCGCAGATTGTTCAACTGAGGGATTTGTTTGAATGGGGAGTTATGTTCCATTTGGCATTAGTCTTTTATTTTTAATGGCTTGTGTTGTTTATGTCGAGTTTGTCGTGTTTTTTCTTGCTGCAGGTGTTGACGGTCGGGGTGAGTGGGCGTAAAGTTCGCTTCCTCGCTGCAAGACGCAGCGAAAAACAGCGGCAAGCAGTTGAATTTGCTGAGGTTTTAGTTCTTTAACAAACAGACAACCGATAAGTGTGAGCGTCAGGGATTGACCTGATGCTTGCACGATCA
>JASLDQ010000125.1 GCA_030151505.1 Chromobacteriaceae bacterium | reverse complement strand
GACTGCGACGCACCGCTCTGCGCCCTGTCCGGGCACTGCCTGCTCAAGGGTGCGCTCAACGCCGGGCTGGAAGCCTTCTACGCCAAGATGGATGAATACACGCTGGCGGACGTCTGCAAGAACGGCACCGGCACCGCCATCCTCACCATGCACCGGCGCTTCCTGACGCCAGACAGCGAGGCCGACCGCCATGCTTGATCTCGCCGACACCCTTGGTCTGCCGCGGGTCCGCGCCGTGGTCGAAGCGTTCTACGCCGGAGTTCGCCGCCATCCCCGGCTGGCCATCCCCTTCGGCCGCGTCGACGACTGGCCGCGCCACCTGGACCAGCTGACCCATTTCTGGTGGGTGACGCTCGGCGGCGAGCGCTATCTCGACTACCGCTACAACGTCGCCGCGCGCCATGCCGGCACCGGGTTCACCCCGGCGCTGCTACAGGACTGGCTGGCGCTGTTCGAGCACACCCTCCAGGCGCACCTGCCCGCCGAACTGGCCGCGCCCTGGCTGGAGCGGGCCCGGCGCATCGGCGAATCGCTGCGGCTGATGCACGAACTTGGCCACTTCGACCGCCATGAAGCGCTGTCCGGAGGCCATCCGGCCAAATCGCCGCTGTAATGCGGCAGCACCGGCCAATCGCCCGCCGCCTGAATCACCCGCATCCGTTTCAAAGCCTCACCAAGCAAGGAAGTACCATGTTGTCAGAAGCCGCCCGTCCCTATATTCAGGCCAGCGTTCCCGTCCTGCGCGAACAGGGCCTTGCCATCACCCGCCACTTTTACACCCAGATGTTCGCGGCCCACCCGGAGCTGAACAACCTGTTCAACCTCGGCAATCAGGCCAACGGCGTGCAGCAGCAATCGCTGGCCGCCGCCGTGTTCGCCTACGCCGCCAATATCGACAATCCGGACGCGCTCGCCCCGGTGGCCAAACGCATTGCCCACAAGCATGCCGCCGTCGGCCTGCGGGCCGAGCACTACCCCATCGTCGGCCATCACCTGCTCGGTGCCATCCAGCATGTGCTGGGCGAGGCCGCCACGCCGGAACTGCTCGCGGCCTGGAGCGAAGCCTACTGGCTGCTGGCCAACCAGCTGATCGAAGCCGAAGCCGCACTGTACGAAGCGGCCGGCAGCACCGAGCAGACCCTTTTCCCCCTGCAAGTGATGGAAACCCGCCGCGAAGGCAACGGCGCCATCTCCTACTACCTGCAAACCCCGGACGGCGCCTCGCCGGGGCCGTTCCAGCCGGGCCAGTACATCAGCGTGGCGGTGGATTTTCCCGAAGAAAACCTGCGCCAACTGCGCCAGTACAGCCTGTCGGATTCGACCGAAAAGCCCTGGTGGCGCATCACCGTCAAGCGCGAGGACGGCGACGCCGACACCCCGGCCGGACGCGTGTCCAGCTGGCTGCACCGCAACCTCCGGCAGGGCGGCACCGTCATGGCCAGCAAGGCATTCGGTGACTTCACCCCGTCGCTGGCGGGCGAAACGCCGCTGGTCCTGCTTTCGGCCGGCGTCGGCGTCACCCCGATGGTCTCGATCCTCAACACCCTGATCGACCGCCATCCCGCGCGCCCGGTCGTGTTCGCCCACGCCGCCCGCGACGGCCGCCAGCACGCGCTGCGCGACGACCTGCGCAATGCCCGCAGCCAGCTGAACAGCCTGACCACGGCGATCTTCTACGAAGCGCCGCAAGCCGACGAACAGCCGGGCATTGACTACGACCACGCCGGCCGGATGGACCTCACCCGCGTGCTCGATGCAACGCACGACCAGGCGGACTTCCTGTTGTGCGGCCCGATCGGCTTCATGCAGGCGCAGCGCCAAGCGCTGCTCGAACGGGGCATCGACCCGCAGCGGATCCACCGCGAAGTGTTCGGCCCCGACCTGCTGGACCATCTGCTGTAACCCCCTTGCTCTGGCGCGGGACCACGGACCCGCGCCGGAGCAACCCCGAGAATTCCGTTTCCATGAGAGGACACCATGTTCGGCCTGAGAACCAAAGAAGAACTGGCATTGCTGCGCGCCGAGAACCAAGGACTCAAGCACCGCATCCTTGCGGTGGAAACCGAGCTGGCGGCGGCCCGGCAGCGATGCGCCGACATGGAAGCGGAAAAACAGGCATTCACCGCGCAGAAAACCCTGCTCGACGGGGTGGTCGGCAACATCCCCCGCTTCGGCGATTCGCTGACCGGGATTCGCGAATCCTTTTTCGGCCTGTCCACCCAGCTGAACCGGGAAAAAGACATCGCCCTGACCGCGGCATCCGAGTCGGACAGCAACCGCAGCGCCTTTGAAAAAATCACCTCGAACCTGCGCGCCATGTTCGACCGCATCAACGCCGCCGGAGAAAGCGTGGCGAGTCTTTCCCGGCAGGCCTCCGAAATCGGTGGCATCGTCCAGTTGATCCGGGAAATCGCCGACCAGACCAATCTGCTGGCGCTCAATGCCGCCATCGAGGCGGCCCGGGCGGGCGAGGCGGGACGGGGATTCGCCGTGGTGGCCGACGAAGTGAGAAAGCTGGCCGAACGCACCGCCCAGGCCACCGCCGAAATCGGCGGACTGGTCGGGCGTATCCAGCAGGAAACCGCCCAGGCCAAAGAGATCATGGACATCGGCGCCAGCAACGCCGCCAATCAAAGCGACGAAAGCGAAGTCGCCATGCACAGCATGCAACGCCTGATGGACCTGTCCCGCGGCATGCAGGTCACCATCACCCAGTCTTCGCAGCTTGCCAACGTCGAGCTGGCCAACCTGGAAGAGCTGTCCCTCAAGCTCGAGGTCTACAAGGTCCTGCTCGGCCTGTCTGACCTGCAGGCCGAGCAGATTCCCGACGAGACCCAGTGCCGGCTCGGACGCTGGTATTACGAGGGGGAAGGCCGATCGGCCTACGCCGGCTTGCCGGGCTACCGGGACATGGAAGCGCCGCACAAGGCCGTTCACGATCAAGCCCGGCGGGCGGTGGCGTGCTATCGCAACGGCGACTTCGGCAGCGCGCTTGCAGCCTTGCACAGCATGGAAACCTCGAATCAGGCCGTCATGACCGGCATGACCCAGCTTCTCGCCAACTGATCCGGCCATCGGCAAACCGACCGGGCCAAGCGTCGTCGAATTGTCCATACTCCACAGGAGCCGGGCCACGCCCCGGCCACCGTCCCGACGACATCAAGGAGAACACCATGGGCTGGATTATCACGATTCTGATCGGCGCGCTGATCGGCTGGCTGGCCAGCAAGGTCATGGGCACCGACGCCGAACAGGGCGCCATCGCCAACATTCTCGTCGGGGTGATCGGTTCGGCGCTGGGCCGCTGGATTTTCGGCGATCTACTCGGCATCGGCTCGGCCTTCAGGGCCGGCGGTTTTTCGCTGGCCGGCATCGGCTTTGGCGTGCTGGGGGCCATCGTACTGATCTTCATCCTGAAAGCAGTCGGCATCTTCCGGTGAACGGCGGCCGTCCCGCCCTGCAACGACGTCGTGCCGGTCAGCCCGTTGGCACGCGGATGAAGGCGCCGCGCGCCGCCACCGCTTCCGCACTCAGACCGTAAAGCGGCAGCCAGTCGGCCCGCAGCCGCACGCGCCATGCCGCGCCG
>JASLDQ010000106.1 GCA_030151505.1 Chromobacteriaceae bacterium | reverse complement strand
GTCGGTGCTGTCCACCGTCGCCGCCTGCGGCGCGTCGGGCGTGGCCGGCGGTTCGCTGCTGCTGATCCCGCTGGCGTGCAGCCTGTTCGGCATGCCCAACGACGTGGCGATGCAGGTGGTGGCGGTCGGCTTCATCATCGGTGTGGTGCAGGATTCGGCCGAGACTGCGCTCAACAGCTCGACCGACGTGCTGTTCACCGCCGCGGCCTGCATGGCATCCGGCGATGTGGATGACGCCTCGCCGCAGCTGGTCCGCAGCCGCAACTGACGCCGTGACTGGCCTTGAGCCTGCCGGCGCATCGACGAGCCCCCTGGATGGGGGCTCGTTTTTTATGGTAACGGCGGCGCCGCTCCGTACGGCCTACGCGCGCCGCCGCCGCCGGGCTTGGGCTAGGTGCTGGCGGTCGGCCGGGAACGGCGGCGTCGCGAATGTCGCATGGCGTAGCGGCTGCGCGACTGTTTGGGGGGCGTCGGTCGCCGAGGCCGGGGCGGGCAGGCGGCGGTTCCGGCATTGGGGGGGCTTGTTAGGCCGCTGATGCCATGGCGGCCGTGGCTGCGCCGGCCTTCCGCCCATAGGTTGCAAGGGGGGCGGCCTGCCATCACGCAGTTCTGGTGGCGGACAGGCATGAAAAAAGCCCGACCATTTAGGTCGGGCTCTGGTTTGGTGTGGTGGCGGATCAGTTCTGCTGGATGCCGGCGACGACCCATTTCTGGCCGGTGGCGTCCGACTTGACGTAGTGCCAGGTTTCGGCGAACGGCACGGTCGGGGCATTGACCGATTCGCTCACCATGCCGGAGAAGCGCACGCTGGCGACGATCTGGCCGTTTTCCTGCGCGGCGTCGATCACTTCGGCGTCGAGCTGCGGGAACTCGGCCGTTTCGCTGTTGGTGCTGATGTCGGCCTTGAGCTGTTCGAACATGTCCGGGGTCAGGTACTTGCGCACTTCCTCAACGTTGTCCGGGTTGTTCATGCTCTGGAGATGCATGAAGGTGGCCTTGGCCTGACGCAGGAAATGCGGGGTCTCGGTGCCGTCCGGCAGGCGGGTGATTCCCATCGGGGCCGCGCCGAAACCGGCTCCGCCACCCAGGCTGCCGGGCAGCGGCACGCTGCCGGTCGGGTTGACCCTGAAGGCGTTCGGGTCGAGCGGGCGCGACTGCGGCTGCAAGCCGGCCGGGGCTGCGCCGGCGGCCTGCTGGCGACGCTTCATGAAGCGGAACAGCAGAAAGCCGCCCAGCGCCAACAGGAGCAGGGTGCCGATGCCGAAGCCGCCACTTTCCGGCTGGGCCGGTGCGGCGGCGGCAGGCGTGCCGGCGGCCTGCTTCTCGGCGGCGGAGTTGGCGGTGGCGTTGCCGTGGCTGTTCATCGCGTTGCCGAGCATGTAACCGGCGGCGGCGCCGGCGGCGCCGGCGGCGATGGCGGTGCCTACGCCAGGGCCGCTGCGGGCCGGCTGGGCCGGAGCCGGTGTGGCAGCCGGAGCGACCGGCGCCGGAGCCGCCTGTCGGTAGCTCTGGGTCGGGGCGCTGCGCTGCATGCCGGACGAGCGGCTCTTGCCGAAGCGGGCGGCTTCGGCCAGCGGGGCGGCCAGCATGCCGGCGAGGGTCAGCGAGAGCACGAGGTGTGTGGTGTTCAGCTTCATGTCGGGGAACTCCTGTGGAAGGAGACCGGCAGGCCTCCTGTTTGGCAGACAGCGGCCGGAGCCGCAGTCTGCCTTGTTTGCAGAAGTGTCGGGATCGACGCCTCTGATAATCGGGATCGCGGCCGATTCTTGGACCTGAGCCTTAGCGGCTACTTAAGGTGGGCGGTGCATCCGCGACCGGGTGCAGCTCGACCACCTCGACGCCTGCCGCACCGACCCTGAAGCGCACGTCCAGTTCGTACAGCCGCACGCCGTAGACCCGGGTCGGATCGGCATGGAAGGCCGGGCGCGGATCCTGTGCCAGCACTTCGTCGACCAGCTCGGCCAGATCGGGCCACATCGGGGCGTATCCGGCCAGTTGCGTCCGCGCGGCGGCGCTCCAGCGCACCGGCAGGGTGGCCGGCGGGGCCGGCACCAGCTCGCTGCGCGCGTCGGCGACCGAGTCGGAAAACGGGATATACGGCTTGACGTCCAGCACCGGCGTGCCGTCGAGCAGGTCGACGCCGGCGAGCCGCAGCCGGCCCGGTTCGACCGCCACCAGTTCGACCAGCGACAGGCCGATCGGGTTGGGACGGAAGGTCGAGCGGCTGGCGAACACGCCGAGCTTGTCGTTGCCGCCCAGCCGCGGCGGGCGGACCAGCGCGGTCCAGTCGCGGCCGACGTGCTGGTGGAACACGAAGGTGAGCCAGACATGGGAAAAGCCGGCCAGGCCGCGCACGCAGTCGGGATGGTCGAACGGCGGCAGGAATTCCAGCGTGGCGCGGGCATGGCGGGCCAGGCGCGGCTGGCGCGGAATGCCGAATTTTTCCTTGAACGGCGAGCGGACGAGGCCGATGGCCTCGAAGGCGAAGCGGTCGGTGCTCATTTCAGGTAGGAGCGGATCACGTTGACGACCTGCTCCACGTCGGCCTGGCGCTCGATCTCGTCGGCGGCCGGCTTGGCGATGTGGTCGCGGATATGGCCTTCCAGCATGACCGACATCAGGCCGTTGACGCCGCCGCGCACGGCGGCGATCTGCTGCAGCACGTCCGAGCAGGCGTGCTCGTCGCTTTCCAGCACGCGTTCGATGGCATCCAGCTGGCCGCGCAGGCGGCGGATGCGGTTGAGCAGGCGGGTTTTGTCGTGGTGGGTATGGGACATGGCGGGATTGTCGGCAGGGCAGGGGTTGTGGGCAAGTCCTGTATACTGGGGCATAGTATATTTCGATCCGCCAAACAGACTGGGGTAAGCCCGATGTCCCTGCCTTCGCATTCCGCCCCCTGCACCCATGCGCGCGCCTTCGATCGCGGCAATCCGGCCGGGGAAAGCGGCACCCGGCTGGTGCTGATCCTGACGCTGGCGATGATGGTGGCCGAAATCGCCGCCGGCTACGTGTACAACTCGATGGCGCTGCTGGCCGACGGCTGGCACATGAGTTCGCACGCGGTGGCGATGGGGATGACCCTGCTGGCCTACTGGGCCGCCCGCCGCTTCGCCGGGGATGCGCGCTTCGCCTTCGGCACCTGGAAGATCGAAATCCTCGGCAGCTTCGCCAGCGCGGTGCTGCTGATGGGGGTGGCGGCCATCATGGCGGTTGAATCGGTTGGCCGGTTGATGAGCCCGGCGGCCATCGCCTACGACGAGGCGATGGCGGTGGCGGTGCTGGGGCTGGTGGTCAATCTGGTCAGCGCCTGGCTGCTGGCGCGCGGCGGCACCCTGCATGGCGGGCACGGGCATGCACACGGCCATTCGCACTCCCACGGCCACGATCACCTCCACGGCCATTCCCACGATCATCACCACGTCCGGCAGGGCGGCCACCAGCACGACCTCAACCTGCGCTCGGCCTACCTGCACGTGCTGACCGACGCGGCGACCTCAGTCACGGCCATCGTCGCCCTGTTTGCCGGCAAGCTGTGGGGCGCGGCCTGGCTCGACCCGGCGATGGGGCTGGCCGGCAGCGTGCTGGTGGCGATCTGGTCGGTGGGGCTGCTGCGCGCCAGCGGGCGGGTGTTGCTCGACAGCGAAATGGACCACCCGCTGGTGGCCGGGGTGCACGAGGCGGTGGAGGGCGACGCCGCGCTGGCGGCCCGCATCACCGACCTGCACGTGTGGCGGATCGGGCGCGAGCAGTTCGCCTGCATCGTCGCGGTCCGCGCGCCGACCGGTGACAGCGCGGACGACATCCGTCGCCGACTGGCCGTGCACAAGGCGCTGGTCCACGTCACGGTGGAAATGCACGGCGCCTGATGCCGTCCGGCCGGACGGACGGGCCGTCCGCGCCTGTTCGTCATGAATTCGCGCCGGCGGCTACACTATCCGCATGGCTTCCTCTTCCTCCTTCCTGGGCCGCCATCGCGGCCATGTCTCGCTGACGCTGGCGGCGACCGGCCTCGTGGCGTGCGAAACCGCCACCCAGTTCGGCGTCCTGCCGCCGGCCGCCGGCCGGGTGCTGACCACCGTGTTCGAAGGCGCGACCGTCGGCGGCCTGGCCGACTGGTTCGCCGTGTCGGCGCTGTTCCATCGCATTCCCAT
>JASLDQ010000102.1 GCA_030151505.1 Chromobacteriaceae bacterium | reverse complement strand
GGGTGATGAAGCCCGAGCCGGTCACGCCGGCCGCGCCCTTGGAGGTCAGGAGCAGCACGCCGAGGATGGTCAGTTCTTCGGTCAGGCTCAGGTTGATGCCGCAGGCCTGGGCGATGAAAATCGCCGCCATGGTCAGGTAGATCGAAGTGCCGTCAAGGTTGAACGAGTAGCCGGTCGGCACCACCAGACCCACCACGCTCTTGGCGCAGCCGAGCTTTTCCAGCTTGGTGATCAGGCGCGGCAGGGCCGATTCGCTCGAGCTGGTGCCGAGCACGATCAAGAGTTCTTCCTTGATGTACTTGATCAGTTTCCACACGCTGAAGCCGTTGTACTTGGCGATGGAGCCGAGCACGATGAACACGAACAGCAGGCAGGTCAGGTAGAAGCTGCCCATCAGCGCGGCCAGCGAGGTCAGGCTGGCGATGCCGTACTTGCCGATGGTGAAGGCCATCGCGCCGAAGGCGCCGAGCGGGGCCAGCTTCATGATGTAGCCGATGATGGCGAACATCACGTGCGAGATCTTCTCGATCAGCTCGACCACCGGGCGGGCGTTCTTGCCCATCATCGACAGCGCGAAACCGAACAGCACCGAGAACAGCAGCACCTGCAGGATTTCACCTTCGGCAAACGCGCCGACCACGCTGTTGGGGATGATGTGCATCATGAAGTCGACCAGGCTCTGGTGCTCGGCGGCGGCGGTGTACTTGGCGATGCCCTTGGTGTCGAGCGTGGTCGGGTCGATATTCATGCCCGCGCCCGGCTTGAGGGTGTTGACCACCACCAGGCCGATCACCAGCGCGAGCGAGGTTACCACCTCGAAATAGAGCAGGGCCTTGCCGCCGACCCGGCCGACCTTTTTCATGTCTTCCATGCCGGCGATGCCGACCACGACGGTACAGAAAATGATCGGGGTGATCATCATCTTGACCAGTTTGATGAAGCCGTCGCCCAGCGGTTTGAGCGAAGCGCCGGTGTCGGGCCAGAAGTGGCCGAGGATGACGCCGCAGATGATCGCGACGATCACCTGAAAGTAGAGAGACGTGTAGAACTTTTTCTGCTTCATGGATCCGTGTCCTGCTGTGTTCGCTAAAAACCGGCGCGTGCGACGCCGTGGTCCTGATTCTGGAGGGCATCATGCGCCTCGCGAAAAAGCGCTTGAATTGGGACTTTCCCCATTCGGGTTTGCCCCAGTTGTTGTCGCGGCGATATGAGGGGCGGATGCTGGAAAAGTCGTGCAAACGGTTTTTCTCATGTTAGAGTCACGACTTAAAACGGTCGTTTCGTTCAACGCGAGGAAAGAGGAGAAACCATGCAGAACCGTAGTCTGAAAGCCGCCCTGCTGAGCCTGGGCCTGATCGCCGCCGGTGCGGCTCACGCCAGCGACGGCGTGATCGGCACCTGGAAGACCATCGACGACGAGACCAAGGAAGCCAAGGCGCTGGTGCAGATCAGCGAGGTGGGCGGCGAGTACCAGGGCAAGATCGTCAAGCTGTTCAAGAACCCGGACGCCAAGTGCGACAAGTGCGACGGCGACCGCAAGGACAAGCCCATCAACGGCATGACCATCCTGTGGAACCTGAAGAAGTCGGGCGACACCTACGAGGGGGGCAAGATCCTCGACCCCAAGAGCGGCAAGATCTACAGCAGCAAGGCCAAGCTGGCCGACGGCGACAAGAAGCTGGAAGTGCGCGGCTTTCTGGGCGTGGCGCTTCTGGGCCGTACCCAGACCTGGGAGCGCCAGCAGTAAGCCGGTTCGGTTGCTGTTGCCCGCACAAGGCCCGCTCGCGCGGGCCTTGTTTTTTGCGCGCAGAGGCTGGCGGCGGGCGGGCGGGGACGGCGAGGCTGTATAATCGCCCGATCATTTTCCATTTGCCCCATTCCAAGGCTTTCCCTTCATGAGCAAACGCCAGATTCTCGTCACCAGCGCATTGCCGTACGCCAACGGCGCGATCCACCTCGGACACATGGTCGAACACATCCAGACCGACATCTGGGTGCGCTTCCAGAAGATGCGCGGCCACGAGTGCTACTACGTCTGCGCCGACGACACCCATGGCACGCCGATCATGCTCAAGGCCGAGAAGGACGGCATCACGCCGGAAGAACTGATCGCCCGGGTGCAGCAGGAACACCTGCGCGACTTCCGCGGTTTCCACATCGGCTACGACAACTACTACAGCACCAACAGCCCGGAAAACCGCGCCTACGCCTACGACATGTACAAGAAGCTGCGCGACGCCGGCAAGATCGTCAGCCGCACCATCGAGCAGCTGTTCGACCCGGAAAAGCAGATGTTCCTGCCCGACCGCTTCGTCAAGGGCGAGTGCCCCAAGTGCGGCGCGAAGGACCAGTACGGCGACAACTGCGAATCGTGCGGCACCACCTACAGCCCGACCGAACTGAAGAACCCGTACTCGGCCGTGTCCGGCGCGACCCCGGTGCTGCGCGAATCCGAGCACTTCTTCTTCAAGCTGGGCGACTGCGCCGACTTCCTGCAGAACTGGACCTCGGGCAGCACCACCCTGGCCGACGGCCGCGAGCAGCCGCACCTGCAGCCCGAATCGCTCAACAAGATGAACGAGTGGATCGAGGGCGGCCTGCAGGACTGGGACATCTCGCGCGATGCGCCTTACTTCGGCTTCGAGATTCCGGACGCGCCGGGCAAGTACTTCTATGTGTGGCTGGACGCGCCGATCGGCTACATGGCCAGCTTCAAGAACCTGTGCGACCGTGAAGGCATCGATTTCGACACCTTCTTCAACAAGGATTCCAGCGCCGAGCTCTATC